>JBJKQJ010000129.1:0-3945 GCA_046705445.1 Thermoplasmataceae archaeon | reverse complement strand
GAGTATACAATATTAGACACTGCTGTTTCAGGAGATGTGAGCATTAGCCTCGGGCTGGAAAGATCAAAGAAAGTCAGGTCAGCTTTCTTACCTGCTTCTATTGAGCCTATGTCCTCCCTCTTAAGTGCCTTTGCACCATTTACGGTCGCCATGTCAAGAATGCTCTGGGCATTGGTAATTGCAGGATTCCACCTTTCATTCTTGACCCAAATGGAACCAAATTTCATTGACTGCAGTATTTCCTGATTATTATTGCTTCCAGAACTGTCGGAACCCATGGAAACCGCCACTCCGTTGGAAAGGTATTCCGGTATTGGCGCCAGTCCCCCGACTCCAAGCTTCGCATTGCTAACCGGGTTCCAAGATACACTGCATTGGTTTTTCCCTAAGAGCTGAACTTCCCTGAGAGTGTTCCAGACTCCGTGGGCTGCAACAAATCTTGGGCCCAGAAAACCAATGGCTGCAAGATGTTCAGTGGGCCTTTCTCCTCTGTTTTCCTTCATGAAGTTGTACACTTCTTCCCGTGTTTCTGCCAGATGGCCATGTACAATTGTGTCCTCCTTTTCTGCCACTTCCTTGGCTTTAAGGTAGGTTTCATCTCCTGCCACATAAACACCTTGAACACCAATTGAAGGTGAGATCAGTTCCTGGCCTTTGTAATTAGATATAAACGCTTCAGCATTCTTAGTGGGGTTTCCCTTCTGAGTCGTCTTGTCCTCATCCAGTGTGTTCCAGGCCAGAAAGGCTCTGATTCCTGCTTTCTTAGCTGCTTCAGCAATCCTGTCCTCAGCATAATAAAGGTCGAGAAATGATGTGACCCCTGAATCCATCATTTCATACATTCCAAGGAGTGCAGAGTTGAAAATGCCTTCGTCTGTTCTTTCAGAATCAAGTTTAAATGTTTTTTCCAGGAATCTGCCAAGGGGCATATCGTCCAGTTTTCCCCTCAAATGGGACATGGCAACATGGCAATGGGTGTTTATTAAGCCTGGAGAGACCATAAGACTTGTGGCATTTACTATCTGATCTGCATTATGCTCCTCCATGCCCACTGATTTTATTGTGTTTTCTTCAATGTAAATATTGCCCTTCAGGACTTCCCTCTGCGCATTCTGGGTAACAATAATTGCACCGCGAATCTCTGTGCTGGTCACAATTATGTAAGTAAATGGTGATAAATAATATTACCAGTCGTTGCTGACCTTGTGGGTTCCCTTTTTGCGGGCTTTGCGTTCAGGAGTGGATCTGGCTGCATATATGACCGTTACAATGAGTGCAAGTGAAGCAGTAAACAGCTCAAATCCTGAGGAAGTCGTAACCTGTACCAGATAGAAAACCCCAAAGCCAAGAAGGCCTCCAAGCAAGAGTGCACTGGACACTCCTGCAAATACTTCTCCTCTAAGCTTTGTTTCCCGGATGAGAATGAAGTAGATCAGTATTGCAGCTAGTGAAATAATCATGGCCACAAGCATCACTGGATCTATGGGGAAGTTGTATTTTGAAAGGGGAGGGGCAAAATTGGTGCCAAAAATGTTAGTGGAACCCGTTACTATCAATGCAAGCATCGACATGAGCTGCTGAGAGTATGCTGAATAATAAGCCTGGATGTAACCGTACCCGAATTTTTGCATGAGATAGAGTACGAATACCTGGTCAAGCAAAGGCAAGAGCGAAAAAGTCATATATCCTATGGACCGGGCGAGGCTTCTTGAGAAGATGCCTTCAAGAACAGACGCAACGCTCAGAGCCATTGTAAGTGTTATTGCTGTTTCAATGTTAAGTGGAATTACGAGGAATGTATCCCAAACGTTTAGAGGAACAAATTTGATTGAAATCAGTATGTTGAGAAGGATAACCAGAAGCACTATTATTGCAACTGTAGGGTAGAGGTTTCTGCCTATATAATCAGGTGAAAGCCGGCGGATTATGGGGAGGAACCCTAGAACGAAGAAAGGAACAGCGTAGACCACCCCAAATAAGTGTGGAACCACATAAAGCGCCAGAATTATGGATGGAAGCATTATGGCCGCATTTACCGGTATCATTTTCATCATGTCTTCTTCCATTTCTAACTCCCCAGGTTCTGCATTCTTGCATACCTGTATTCTGCCAGAACTCTGGCGAGAAGGTCCTTGTCCCTTGAAATGACTGTCTTAACACCCAGGCCATTGAAGAACCCGGTAACTGCCTTGAGATATCTCCTCTCCTTGATTTCCGTGCTGATGAGGAGCTTCCTGTAGACTTCATCGTCCCTCTTCTCAACAAAGTCGTAGGAGTCCATGATAAACATGTAGGTTGGCCTTCCGGTGTGTATTTTCCTGCCGCTCGTCTTCACAAACTTCTCCGGGAAGGAGAATGGGGTTATTACAAACACCACGGCATTTTTCCTGACTCTTTTCTTGATCTTGTCAAATGCGTCTTCGATGTTAAATTCACCTGAAGGTCTTATGCCCGCCACCAGTTTTTCAAGTTTCTTAATAGGTTCCTGGTTTTTCTGTGCGGGAATGAATTCATCTATTTCACTTGACAGGACCTGGTAACCGACCCCATCGCGATTCTTTGTTATAGAATATGATGCGTTTAAGACAGCGGATACAACCCTGTCATACATTCTTCCTTCAGATGTGCCCTGGTTCATCCCTACACCGTAGTCAATCACGAAATAGACATCGATCTGGCGTTCTTCCTCCATCTGCTTGACGTATAGATCGTCGCCATCGATTGCACCGTACTTATTCCAGGCAATATACCTGAAATCGACTGATTCAACATACTGCCTGATGCCGTAGAAATCATACCCCTGACCACTCTTTCTGGAGTAGTGGATACCCATAGTGAAAAGGAAATTGCTCAACCTCTCGCTCCTCTGGGTATGTATATCTGCATAAGCTGGACCGATCATAACCTCATCTATTTTAGGAACTACTGCCCTGGTGATGCACAGTTTCATGGGATCCTGTATGTAGAGAATTAATGGGCCAATCTGGTATTTTCCTATGGCATAAGGGGAAATTTCGTAAGTAAGCCGCCTCAACTCACCAGGAGCCAGGACCAGGTCCCCATCGAAGTCTCCTTTCGCCTTGAAGATGTCAGAAAGGGTGTCGTAGTAATGAAAAGTAATTACCCTCTTTGTGGGGTTCTTGAATAAGACCTCCACTTCCTTGCCCAGGTATTTCCTCCCGTAAGGATCAGCCATCCTTCTCTCTACCTCAACTTTGAAAAGGTCATTTGCGGGGCCCTTGTTGAAGAGAATGATATCTGAAGCAAGTATGAAGAATAAGAGAAGTGAAAAAATTATGTAATAGTCATATCCGAATAATATGGACTCCAGTACCGATGCCGTAACTGCTGCTAGAATTCCATATCCGGATTTCTTGATCATTTCGGTGCAGCAACCTGTGAGATAAGCCTGTCTATTACTCTGTTGACAGTTGCAACCCCGTCCCCTGAACTTTCAAGCAGGGCCTCGGGCCTCATTATAAGCCTATGGTTCAATAGCTCTCTTGAAAGGAATCTTACATCCTCCGGTATGACGTAATCTCTGCCGTTGAGCATAGCGTTAGCCCTTGCAGCTGTCAGGAATTTGGCTGATGTCCTTGGACTTGCACCTACCATTATAAGTTCGTGTTCTCTGGTTTTCCTGATTATGTCAACGATATAGGTCATTATTTCTTCGCTTGCGTAAACCTTGGATACCTCATTTCTAAGACTAATGATGCGGTTAGCATCGATATCATTCTCTACGTCGTCTTCAGGCAGGGTGATCGATTTGAGAATGCTAAGTTCTTCTTCCCGGGATGGGTAAGAGAGGATATATCTAAAGAGGAATCTGTCCATAAGCGCTTCGGCAAGTGGGAAGGTTCCTTCCTGTTCGATTGGGTTCTGGGTTGCAATTACCAGAAATGGAGATGGCAGATCGTGGTCGTCCCCTCCAACTGACACTTT
>JBJKQJ010000128.1:0-5523 GCA_046705445.1 Thermoplasmataceae archaeon | reverse complement strand
CTAAGAAAATTCCGATCAGGGTTCGGTCATCCCACCAGCCATCCTTCAGGTACCTTGCTCTCAAGTCATCAGGATATGTGGATATCATCCTTTTAAAACCAAACAATTGTCTATATTAATGATTGCTAGGATAACTATTATCAATTGATATTTGACTAACAATTGAGGTTTTTCATTGCACAAAAGGCACCCATTTCCTGGAAGTTGATAGTGGCAGGCAGTCGCTTACTATGCCGATAGCATCTAATGGCCAGGATATAGTTCAATAGAATCAATGCAATTATACTAGCAAGTAATCTAAGTGGGAGGTGCACACTGAAAATGAAGATCCTTGTTAATGCTGCATTGCCCTACGCAAATGGCCCAATTCACCTTGGGCACGTGGCCGGAGCATACCTTAGTGCTGACATTTTCGTAAGATTTCAGAGAATGAATGGCCATGAAGTGATGTTCGTCTGCGGAAGCGATGAACATGGTACTCCTACCACCATATCCGCTGACAGGCAGAAAGTGTCTCCCCGTGAAATAGCAGACAGGTTCCACAAGGAGCACAGCGAATCGTTCCGGAACCTCGACATTGAATTTGACATATTCTCCAGAACCACCTATCCCGAGCATGCAGAAACCGTGAAAGAGTTCTTCCTGGATTTCTACAACAAAGGGTTCCTTCAGGAAAAGACAATGGTGTCCCCCTTCTGCCCTTCTGACAACAGATTCATGCCTGACAGGTACATCGAGGGAACCTGTCCGCACTGCGGTTTCGAGGATGCGCGCGGCGACCAGTGCGACAACTGTGGGAGGATACTTGATCCCCAGGATCTCATTTCACCAAAATGCGCTCTTGATGGCACACCGCCAGAATTCAGGGAAACTAAGCACATGTTTTTCCGACTGGATCAGTTCCAGGAAAGTCTCCTGAAATGGCTTGATACCAAGACGTACTGGAAACACAACGTCCTCTCCTTCACCAAGAATTTCATAACGGGCGGCCTGAAGGAAAGGCCCATCACCAGGGACATAGAATGGGGTGTACCTGTTCCGCTACCTGGGTACGAACACAAACGCATTTATGTGTGGTTCGAAGCTCTTTTGGGTTACATCTCTGGAGCCAGGATACTTTCCCAGCGCCTTGGAAGGAAAGACTACTGGAAAGATTTCTACTTTGATCCGGAAGTGAAGATGTATCACTTCATGGGAAAGGATAATATCATATTCCACACAATAATCTGGCCTGCCATGCTCCTTGCAAGGGAGAAATATAACCTCCCCTACATGGTAGTGGCAAATGAATTTCTCACTTTCAGCGGAAAACAGTTCTCCAAAAGCAGAGGAATAGGTTACAGTGTTGACGACATTCTAAGCATTGCATCAAGGGACTACGTGAGGTACTATCTGGCTTCCATAATGCCTGAAAGCTCAGACGCAGATTTCGATATTGAAGAGTTCCAGTCCAGGGTAAATGCAGAACTCATAGACAAGTTTGGAAACTATATTCACCGCCTTGGAAGTTTCATAAATAACAACAGGCTCAGCGTCTCCTCTTCTGAGGTCATACTGGACGGAAGGGACAGGGAAGCAATGGAATACTCCTCCGAACGCATCCGTAACTACCAGGATCTTATGGAAAAAATTGAGATCAAGAAAGCAATGGCGGAATGGCTCGAGCTGGTCAAGTATGCTAACAGCTACTTCAACGAATCCGAACCATGGAAGCTTATTAAATCAGATCAGGGCAAATGCGCGTCAAAACTCTATGTTTCACTTGTACTGGCCCAGTACGCAACAGCTCTGGCCTACCCGTTAATGCCCAGCGCAGCTGAGAAAATCATGAATATCATAGGGTCCTCAAAATTCTTGGATGGAGGTTTTACCAAGGACCTATTCAAAAGGGAAGGTTCGGAGTTCAAGCCTGTCAAGTCGGACCCACCCTTCCAGAAACTGGACATAATCAAGGAGAACCCAAACTTCGTGGACCTTAGGGTGGGCAGGATTGTGGAGGCACGACCCCATCCCAATGCCGACAAGCTTTACGTTCTCAAGGTGAACCTTGGGGAAGAGGACATACAGCTGGTTGCCGGTTTGCGAAAACACTACACACTCGATGAATTGAAGGATCTCCTCATTGTGGTTGTCCACAATCTAAAATGGGTAAAACTCAGGGGAGAGGAATCTCAGGGGATGCTGCTCGCTGCCGATGACGGTGTGACTGTTGCCACTCTCCTGCCGCTTGATGCTGGAGTAAGACCCGGTGATCCGGTATCCATTGGGGACTATGGCTACAACGACAAGGGAAAGATAGAAATTGACCAGCTCAAGACTCTTGACATTCAGATGCAGCAGATAGACGGCAATGTCATTGCAACAGCAAACATAGACGGCAAGAGAACAGAACTGAGGGCCGGCAAGGGCCCTCTTTCCACATCGAGGCCTGTTGGCGCAGGTGCTACTGTGCGTTAGCACCCTCCTGCTTTTCAGAAGGTCAGGCTGAAGCTCAGGTAAAAAGGGAACGACACGCCTATTGTAAACGACAGGGCACCAAGCGCCTTCTTGATCTGGTTCATAATTTCAACAAATCTCTGCAGGTAATGGCTCAGAAGTTCTACAAGAACAGGTTTCTTCTTTGCCAGGTGACCGCTGAGGTTGGCAAGTTTCATCAACCTGCCGTATGCTTCAGAAGGATCCGAGGATGTGTAGTTTTCAGCTTCCCTAAGCGAAGACTCCATGAAATCCTTCAACTGGTCCAGTTCATTTTCACCCACTTCCAGTTCGCCATATATTCCTTTCAGCCACTTTTCAGCTCTTTCCTTGAATGAATCCGTCCCGTCCATCATCTATCACATCTACTCCGTATCATGTGCTTTAAAGTTTATACCGCAAATGTAGACAAACTATTCATGGAACTTTAATATATTTGGTTTCATTACCTTACGATTCTGATTGATCTTTATGTCACCTTACACCAAGTTTGAAAAAGCAAGAATTATCGGGGCGAGAGCTTTACAGGTTTCAATGGGGGCACCCGTTATTATAGACGTTCCAGCATCATTCATAGACCCTGTGGATATTGCCATGCTAGAATTCGAAAATAATCTTATTCCCATAACAATCAAAAGGGAATCTGAAGTTTCCTGAAGGTCCCATCAGGAAACATCAAAAAATTTTTTCCAACAGTTCCAATGCACACGGGTTCCGGCGACTTCTAAACCACAATGATGTACCACAATGGATTTAAAGGCAGGTTGGTAATCTGACAACGAGATGAAGCCCACAGCTAAAATCGCTGTGATTGCAGTGGTAATACTTGCTGTTGCAGCAGGAACACTCACTTACATGACATACTTCAACAACAAGGGGACACTGAATGTGTATGTCCAGGACGCCCCCATCAGCAATGTAAGTGCAGTGTACATTACCTTCGATGCAGTCTCAGTGCATGGAAACCAGACAAACTGGACGAACTACACAGTTGGCAACACAACAGTGAACATCCTCAACCTTACAACCACCAACGCCTCGCTCTTGAAGTCAATAACACTTCAGGCGGAGAGGTACACCATGATCAGGTTGTACATATCGTCAGTGGTCGTTACTGAGCAGGGAAAGAACGTAAGCTTTACGCTGCATGCTCCCTTCGCTTTCATCAACCATCCCTTCGTTGTGTCGCACAATTCTGCAACTAACGTCAACATCGAGTTCAACCTGAATCAGGACCTGAACATGCAGTCCAAGATGTTCACTCCCAACATAGGCATGGTAGTTACCTGATAGGGTGCTGAAACATTTAACGAATTTTTTGGGGCATTTTTGAAAGCCCCTTATATTTTCTATCGATCTTCAAAAGTAAATTATTCCCATTTTTCACGGAATAATGGGATTAGAATGAGTTCTAACAAATAGTTCCGCAATAGGAAAATTTGAAAAATAGATTAAAATTGGAGATAATCCAGAAATTAATCCTGGATCCATACAGTTTTTATGTTTGAAAACTCGAGAAGGCCATATCTTGAAAGTTCTCTTCCGATTCCACTCTTCTTGACTCCGCCGAACGGCATCCTTGGGTCGGACGTGACAATCTTATTTATGAACACCATTCCTGCCTCTACTCCAGGAACGAGCTTTTCCGCCTCATCTGCGTCTCCCCATATTGAGGCTCCAAGACCGAAGGAAGTCTCATTGGCTATCTCGAGAGCCTGCTCAGAATTCTTAAATTTCTTCAGAATGGCTACAGGCCCGAATACCTCTTCCATGTATGGCTTGTCTATTGCTGCAATAACCGGTGGAACAATATTTCCGTCAGTAGCGGCAAATTTCTCAACCTTGCCTGATCCCTCAAGATCTCTAATCTGGCCCCTGACAGTGCTCGCCTGCTGGTTTGATGACAATGGACCCAGGAATGTCCTGTCATTTGAGGGGTCCCCAATTACTATGTTGCTGAATTCTCCCGCAAGTTTAGATCTGAATTCTTCGTACACATCCTCGTGAACAAGGAATCTCTTGGAAGCAATGCAGCTCTGTCCGTTATTCTGCATCCTCCCAAATGCAGCATTCTTGGCAGCCTTGTCAAGGTCGGCACTTTTCAGGACAATGAACGGATCAGAGCCCCCAAGCTCCAGAACAGCCTTTTTCATCTCCTTTCCAGCTTTTTCAGCTATCTTCATCCCTACATTGGTTGAACCAGTGAATGAAACGCCATCAACATACTTTATGGCTTCAAGAGCAGTATCTCCACGGCATATCATGGATTTGAATAGATCACTTGCCATGGTTTCCTCTATTTTCTTGCTTGATCCGGATACGATGGAAGCATGCTTCAGAATGATTCCATTCCCTAATGTCATTGCAGGAATGGCTGCCCTGAATACCTGCCATAGAGGGAAGTTCCATGGCATTACTAGTTCCACAACGCCTATGGGATCGAACCTCACGTATGATTTCTTGGCCTCAGTCTTGATCACGTCTTGTTCAAGGAATTCCGGGAACTTCTCAATCGCATAGTCCACCAGGGTTATGCACTTTTTTACCTCCGCGATGCTTTGGGCAATTGGCTTTCCCATTTCCTGAGTCATCAGTGAAGCTATGTCGTTAAGGTTCTTCTCAAGGTTTGGCTTCAGTACATTCCTGAGATAATCGATCCTTGCGTCCAGTGACTTTTTCCATTGGGCCTGGTTTTCCTTTATTCCCTTTATCTTGAGCTTTACATCTTCTAGACTTTCTTCGGGATATTCAGAAATTTTCTCCCCCGTGAAAGGATTCTCAGTTCTGATTGTCATGATTTAATATTTATTTCAAATACCTAACACTTACTGCCACATCATCCTCCTTTAAGAAATAGAAAATTCAATACCCACATTCCCGGAAAATTCCCTATATTTCGCTGCAGACTAATATATAACGGAGATTTCCACGAAAGTGTTAAATACGGTTTTGCCATAACACAGATTACGCACAAAACGGCAAATAGCCGAATAATACCAGTTTAAAGGCGAAAGGGGGACGAACCCATTTGGGGCGTATGAACTCTTC
>JBJKQJ010000127.1:0-2547 GCA_046705445.1 Thermoplasmataceae archaeon | reverse complement strand
AATCCTCACCCAGGGTTCTGTGGGCTATGTCCACCATTTTAGCCAGTACTTCCGGGTATTCCTTTCTGCTCTTTATGTTCTTGAGGTACAGGTCTGCCTTGCCAGCTGCCTCCTGAATGAGTTCGGCTTCCCTGCCGCGGACAGTGTTCAGCGCCTCCATTTCTGCAGAGCTTATTATTGTCCTTTCGGCGGTCCTCCTTTCCTCCTCGGAAGCTTTCCTTATATTCTCCTCCTGGGTTTTGACAGTTACATCCTGTTTTGCTTGAAGGTCATCGAGCCTCTTTTCATAATAGAGCGTAAGCTCTTTCAGCTCCTGCTTCCCGCGAAGCTCAATATCCTTAAGTATTTCCTCAAGAGCCATGTCCAATCTTTACAGAATGCCTCTGAGCAGAATAATACCAAGAACGAATCCAATTATCCAAAGTGTCTCTGGAATCACGAAAAATACGAGAACCTGGCCGAATTTTTCAGGTTTTTCTGCAATAATTCCCATACCTGCTGCTCCAATTCCCTGCTGTGCCATACCGGTTCCGATCAGACCGCCAGCTATAGAAATTGAGGCCGCGATTGCCAAGAGTGCTGAAGTATAGTCAAATGCCATGCTTAATGCACCGACGGATCATTGTTGTGGTCTATATAAAAGCTATTTGTGTCCCAAATAGTTTACAAATATTTGGGCCAAAAACCATAAAAACTAGTCTTCAGATTTTGTTACTGTAATTACCCTGCTGCTGTTGATCCTGCTCTTTCCGGTTGGATCATCTATGACCAATGTGAATGGTTCATCGCTTCCATCCAGTATGGCGTGAATCCTGTTCTTAAGAGCGTTAAGGGTCTCCAGGTCAGCATCCTCCTCGTCGAAAAGGTCGATCTTTTCCCTGAGTTTTGTTACAACTCCTTCCACGGTGGTAATTTCCCCGGTGGATATTTCACCTGGAGTGATTTCGGCTTTAAGTTCCGGGATTTCAATCTTGGCTTCAGGAGATCTGTACAGTATAATTCTCAGATCATCGTGGTTCCTTATAGCAAGAACAAATTTCCTGGGTTGTTCCCTCTCAATTGGCTTTATCTGTGATGATTTGTACAGGCACTTCTTGCAGAAGAACGTCTCAATTTCCACTGCCTCTTCATAACTGATCCTTGTTCGGTAAAATATGAAAAACAGCTTCGCCCCACAGGAAGGGCACGTAGTTTCCGTCTCAAATTCCCTTGGTATTTCCTCGTCCGGTGTCTCATTTGCCATAAACATCAAGCCATGATTTCAGTGGATCCATTATGAAATGCCTGGCGTCCCTGATCTCCTTCACATTTCTTGAACCCGTAAGAAACATTCCAATTTTGAAATCCCTTATGATATAAGAGACCTCCTTCTGGATCTGTTCCTCTGAAACATCAGCCCCTTTAAGGAGAGTTCTAGCAAATCCTCCGGCAGAAGCTCCCATAAGGAGCGCCTTGAAGAGATCCAGGCCATTTCTTAACCCACCACTTCCGATGACAGGGATTCCAACATCACAGTACCTTATTGATGCTGGTGAAGGCACACCCCAGTTCCAGAAGGATTTTCCAGCCCTCATCTTTTCCTCATCCCCTGCTTTTTTTGCCCTGTAATATTCTATTGCTGCAAATGAAGTCCCTCCCAGCCCGCCTACATCTATTGCCCTTACACCAGCGTCACGTAATTGAAATGCTGCCTCCCTGGAGAAACCATTCCCTGTTTCCTTGGCTATGACAGGGTAGCTTGAGGCAATATCCTGAAGCCGCTTCATAATGCCTTTGGCGTTTCTGTCTCCCTCTGGCTGGACCATTTCCTGCAGGAAGTTGAAGTGCACTATGAGGTAATTTGCCTCAATAAGATTGAAAATGTATTCGATGTCCTTGTCAGCGAAGGCTTTTTTTCCTTGGATTATGAGCTGTGGCGCACCAACATTTGCAATTCTTACCGGCACCTTTTTCTGGAGAATTACTGAAAATGTATCCGATAATTCCTTTTTTTCCACCGCAGCCCTCATGCTTCCCACCCCCATGGGCAAGCCGTACTTTTCAGCAGCTGCCGCAAGGTTCAGGTTGATCTTTCTGGCCAATTCAGTGCCGCCTGTCATGGAGGAGATGACCATCGGGAACTTGATCTCGTGGCTTATGAAACGGGTGCTCGTGTCTATTGAATCGAAATCGATCTCCGGGATAGCCTGGTGCAGGACCTGTATATCATCCCAGTAATTGTGGTCCGTATCCACTTTTTCATTTTCAGCTATTCTGATATGCTCTTCCTTCCTATTTTCTATCATTTTATCACGGTTCCGATGAATCTTTCATCTCCAATATCCCGTATCCTTTCGGGGAAGTTTCCATTCATTACATAAACCTCTGCGCCTGACTGTGTTATCTCCGTTATGGATTTTGCTTTTTTCTCCATTCCGCCTGTAACGTCCGTCCCGTACTGTTCAAACACAGCCTGTTCACTCATGGTCTTCAACAGCTTTGCACTCTTTGAAGTTTTGGGATTCCTGTCATATATTCCGTCAACGTCCGTGAGGAAAGCCACCTTAT
>JBJKQJ010000126.1:0-14283 GCA_046705445.1 Thermoplasmataceae archaeon | reverse complement strand
GCAATCTTCGCTTTCAGATTTGAGTAAAAGCATAAACGTGCCACGCTCTACCTTAACATACAAGATTAGAAAGCTTGAGAAAAAGATATTTTCGGATATGGAAGAATCCGAGTACTGACGAAATTTCTCTATCAAGAATTTTAGAGCCAATATTTTTATAATCCTGCACACTCAATGAATGATAATTAATTTTTAATTACTCTTGATATTAAGGAATAGTTGTCATATGTCAATAAAGTTCCATATAGGATACTTCTTCTAAGGGCGCAATGGACAACAAACTTAAGTACGCCATAGCGGCTATTTTAGTTATAGTTGTAGTTGTAGGAGGTTTGGGGTTCGGACTTCATCTTTTTAACCCGGCTCAGCCTAAGTACAATACAATTACATTTGCTAGCTCGGCTACGCCGTCCTCCATTGATCCGGCAGTAGCGTTTGACACGAACTCCGTGTTTTTTGATGACCAAATGTACGAAACCCTGGTAGGTTATAACACGACAACCTTCAACGGTCAGAAAGTCGGTTCAATTGCACCTGCACCAGGACTTGCAACTAACTGGACAATATCAAGCAACGGTTCTATAACATTCAACCTCAGGCAGAACGTCACTTTCTCCAACGGTGACCACATGACATCAGCAGATGTTGCATTTTCACTGAACAGAGTAATAACAATGAAGCAGGGACCAAGCTTCCACGTAAGGCAGTTCCTTAACACAAGTGGAATACACGTTCTTGGTACATACAAGATAATGCTGGTTCCTTCTGCACCTTACCCATGGTTCCTTAACCTCTTCCAGCTCTGGGTTACCGGAATCGTTGATCAGAACTACGTGAACGCCCACGGCGGAGTTCAGGCTGGTAAAGTCAACACATTCATGGCAACAAACGCAATGGGAACTGGACCATACGAACTTCAGAGTTACGGAGCTCAGCAGATCACAATGGTAGCAAACCCGCACTACTGGGGACCAAAGCCAAACATAACACAGATCGTTTACTCAGTTGTCAGCAACCCATCAACACAGCAGGCTCTTCTCCAGAAGGGATCGGTCAATGTTGCTCTGATTATACCAGTCGATCAGATGTCTGCAGTTAAGAACTACACCAACGTCAAGGTAAAAGCAGGACCAACTTCCTCCGAGTACTACATAGGACTCGATGAGAACATGACTCCATTCGACAACCTCTCCGTATGGAAGGCAATTGAATATGCAGTTAACGCCTCACTTCAGACAGCACACTCCACATTCGGATACGGAACACCAATATACAGTGGAATGGCTCCGACAATTGAGGATTACAAACCGTACTTCAATATGTACCAACAGAACATAACCTTGGCCAAGCAGTACCTTGCACAGAACAAATCAAACGCTAACGGATTCAACACGAGCTTCTACTATATAGCTGGTGACCCCATAGGATCGCAGATCGCTACAATACTGCAGCAGGAGCTCAAAGCTATCAACGTTAATGTTACACTCGTGCCAACACAGGCTGCAACATTTGACAACCAGGCTGGTCTTGGGACATATCCAATGTTCTATGATGGCTGGGTAAATCTACTGGCTACACCTGATGATGGTCTGAGGCCACTGTTCAACGGTGCTAACCTTGGAATATATGGAAACTACAACTACTTCAACAACTCAACCGTATCCAAAGATCTGGTTGCAGCTGGTCAGGAATACAACACAACCCAGAGGGACGCAAACTATACTCAGGTTCAGTTGATCCTTGCACAGCAGGCTGTTGAGGTACCCCTGTTCAATCTGCAGAACGTGATACCAATGACCACAAACGTTCACGGACTGCTTGTATATCCGACATTTGATATCTACGTAAGTCAAGCTACATTGTCGTGATGTAATGAACAGTTTCCTAAAATTTTTAATTTTTAGAATTTTATCTATTATTCCAACCATTTTTGGAGTAATAGTAATAACTTTTATTCTGTCACATGTAGTGCCAGGTAATCCCGCCAGAATTTTAGTAGGACCAGAATTTAACCAAAGCGAGTACCAGGTTATCGTTAACGAACTTGGACTTAACAAACCCCTTTACGTTCAATTTTACATATACATAGTATCACTTCTCCATTTCAATCTAGGGTATTCATTCCTCCAGAGTCAGTCCGTTAATGCGCTCATAGGGGAACGCTTCCCGGCAAGTTTTGAACTTGCCCTTGCTTCACTCATAATTTCAGTTCCCATAGCAGTAGTCACGGGTGTATTTGCCTCACTGAGGGCAAACAAAGCTGGTGACCATGCAAGCAGAGTAGGTTCACTGCTTGGAATTTCAATGCCTGTATTCTGGATTGAAATGGTCATGATCCTGGTATTTTTTACAGATCTTGGATGGGCTGCTGCTCCAGATGGCCAGTTAGGTTTGACATACATTGTACCCCATTCCTATACAGGAATGATCATACTGGACAGTCTATTGAACTTCAATCTACCAGATTTCTTCAATTCAGTATGGCACATTATACTCCCAGCAGTTGGCCTTTCACTTGCTGCAATTGCAGCCATCTCCCGCGTACTCAGGTCAAGTATGCTCGACGTTCTAAACAAGGATTATATGCGTACAGTATTTGCCATAGGTTTGCCAAAAAGCGTCATAGTCAATAAGTACGCATTGAGGAATGCCCTGCTTCCTGCTATTACAGTAGGAGCAATCCAGGCTGGCGCCTTAATGGGCGGAGTCGTTCTTACAGAATCAATATTCTCATGGCAGGGTATGGGACTTCTTGCGTTCCAGGCCATATCACAGAGAGATTACCCCACTGTGATGGGAGTGGTTTTCATATCTGCATTTCTCTTTACTGCTGTAAATTTTCTCGCAGATATACTGTACGCATACATCGATCCGAGAGTAAGGCTTTAGGTGGAATTTCATGTTGGAATCAACAATTAATATATTCAGCAAAAAAGAACAGAGAATGAACAGCCCGCTATATGAAACACTGAGGCTCTTTGCTCATAATCCTACAGGAATTGTTGCTGTGGTTATTATTGGAGCTTTTATTTTCTTGTCTGCATTTGGACCAAACTTGGCCCCCTATAATCCGGATACGCAATACCTTTCGGCTACTCTATTGCCTCCATCACCTGCACACCTATTTGGTACAGATATAGATGGCAGGGATGTGTTCTCAAGAGTACTTTGGGCCATCAGGCTGGACATGAACATTGCATTCCTGTCAACAACTGTAAGTTATGTGATAGGGGTCGCTCTGGGAATAGTTGCAGGATACCTTGGAAAGATAGCGGACAATTCAATAATGAGAGTAATGGATATACTCTTTGCATTTCCCAACCTGCTGTTTGCCATAGCAATATCAGTAGCGCTTGGACCCAGCTTCTGGACCATTGTGATTGCAATCATCGTAGTCTCAATCCCTACTTTTGCCAGGGTGGCAAGAAGCACTGTATTATCTACAAAGAATGAACTTTACGTGACAGCTGCAGTATCGCTTGGGGCTAAGAAGAGCCATGTAATGATCAAGCACATCCTTCCAGTTGCAATAACACCAACAATTGTGCTTTATGCACTGAATCTTGGGGCAGCTGTTATCGTTGCGTCATCACTGAGTTTCCTTGGTGTTGGTATTAGGCCGCCTACTCCTGAACTTGGAGCCATCATTAATGATGGATTGCAGTACATCATCTCGGGGCAGTGGTGGATGTCAGTTCTTCCTGGTCTTTTCATTGTAGCTATCGTGGTAGGATTTAACATGATGGGCGATGCTGTTAGGGAAGCTACAGATGTAACCCTGAGGAGGTAAACAATTTGGAAATCGAACAAAACTATGAAGATTACGTACTCTACGTCGACAACCTTTCAATCGAATACACAATTTCTGGCAGAAGAGTCTACGCTCTTTCAAATGTTACCTTTGGAATAAAGGAAAACGAATCTATCGGCATAGTGGGAGAAAGCGGTTGCGGGAAATCCACTCTTGCAATGGCGGTTTCCCATATACTGCCTCAGAACAGTGTAGTCACCTCAGGGAGGGTCATTTTCAAGGGCCAGACCATAGTTGATGAAAGGCGAGGGGCATCCTATTCGCTGAGTTACAAAGCCAAAGAGAAAAAGATTGAAGAAGAGTTGAAGGTAGTTCGCTGGAAGGGAATCTCGATCGTATTCCAGGGTGCACTTGACTCACTTAACCCTCTCTTCACGGTGGGTCACCAGCTTTCTGATATTTTCATACACAAGGAGAAGAACACAAAGGAAGAAGCGCTGAAAAGATCAGAGGAACTCCTGTCAGCGGTAGGTCTCGATAAATGGGTTTTGGAGGCGTTTCCTCACCAGCTCAGTGGAGGTATGAAACAGAGAGTGATTATTGCAATGGCAATTGCTCTGAAACCCTCTTTGGTCATAGCGGATGAACCGACCACTTCACTGGATGTCATCACCCAATACAGAATTATTGAAGAACTGAAGAAATTGAAGGATTCCTACAATCTTTCCATACTCAGTATATCCCATGACGTTTCCATGGTCTCCCACCTTTCGGACAAGCTTATGGTAATGTATGCCGGAAGGGTAATTGAGAAGATTCCGGAAAGCAATTTCGAAAGTGCGCAGCACCCTTATACTTACATGCTTATAGAGTCCATACCCAAGATAACAGAAGATGTGTCAGAAGTTCTTCCAATAAGGGGAGCACCTCCTATACTCACATCCAAGATCAAAGGATGCCCATTCTACGACAGATGTGATTTCCACGCGGATATGTGCCTTGAGGATGAATCCATAGAACTAAGGAACGTCTCCGGGCAACATGAGGTTGCTTGTGTAATTCTGCCATTGAGCGCCGGGAAACCCAATAAGAAGAAATCATCAGGTTCTGTTTTTGGGGATCAGTACTTTGTGAAAGACCACCCAATAGTCTCGACCAAGGAAATTTCTAAATATTTCCTTAAAAAGACTGGAATAAGGGAAATCGGAAACAAGAAAGTCGAATATGTAAAAGCCGTGGAAAAAGTGAACCTGGAGGTAAAGGAAGGGGAATCCGTCGCACTCGTTGGCGAGACAGGCAGTGGAAAGACAACACTGAGCAGGATGCTGGGCTTGCTGGAAGATCCAACCGACGGAGTACTTGAAATAGATGGACAGGAAGTAAATTTCAGAAACAAGAGACAGATCGCCGGGCTTAGAAAGGTAGTACAGACAATTTTTCAGGATCCATTCCAAAGCATCAATCCAAGATTTTCTGTCAGAAATGTTCTGATGGAACCCCTCATAGTAAACAGGCTTGTGGGAGAAGACACTGAAGATCGGATCAAGAAAGCCATGAAAGAAACAGAACTTGTTCCTTTCGAGGACTACATAAACAAGTTTCCACACCAGCTGAGCGGAGGACAGAGGCAGAGAGTTTCCATTGCGAGGAGCCTGGTGCTTAATCCCAGAATCCTGGTGGCGGACGAGCCTATTTCCATGCTTGATGTTTCCCTGAGAGCAGGAGTTCTAAACATTTTCAAAAACCTGAGAAAAGAACATGGAGTTACATTATTCTATATTACACACGATATTGCATCTGCAAAGTACATCAGTGACAGGATATATGTTCTCTACAAGGGAGAAATTGTAGAATCAGGAACTACCGAGGAAATTATCAGATATGGGGCTCACCCATATACCATTGCGCTTGTGATATCAAGCATGGGTATTGAAGGCAGAATCTCCGACACATTGGGTGAAAAAATCTTTGAACAGACTGAGGACATTAACCTGCCTAAATGCAAGTTTGCCCCAAGGTGCCCATTTGCACAGAAGGTATGTTTTGAGGAGACACCTGAATATGTCGAAGTCAAAGGAGGTCACTCGGTAAAATGCCATTTTGCTGGTCAGATTTACGGGAAGACCAGTGAAAGCAGTATACAGAAGTCACTCAATCTTTCTGCGCTTCAGACCGAGATTTCTTCAAAAAACTAAATTTCTCTTTTATTACGTATAAAATTACCGAAAAAAGGAGAGTGGAAAACACTTTCAGGGTTTCCACACTATTTTTATCATCCGTTGATGGTTGCAAAGCACAATCTATTGTGGGCATTTTCATTCACCGGCACTTACTGAAACAGGTTCCTGTGGGATGTAAATGCATCCCGGATCCTCCGCAAATGGATCGTGGTATGTTGCGAAAGCCCTAGATCGAGATCCCCCACATATGTTTTTGAAATCGCAATGGCCGCACTTTCCTTTCAGGTGTTCTTTTGACCTTAACTGTCCAAACAACTCCTGGTTCCAGTAAATCTCTGGCAATGATTCGGATTTCACGTTACCACAACTGAAAGGCAGAAAACCATCCGGATAGACCTCCCCGTTCTGTGATACAAATATCATGCCAAATTCCCTCTTGCTGTGGCCGTTTGCTGTAAGTTGAGGCCTTGCTGGCGGTTGCCCAAAAAGGTCGAGAGTAAGGGCATGCAGCTTATCGTACAGCGCTCCAGTTGATAACTCTATGTTATCCGCCTTCTGTTTCCTTATTCTCCTTATCATTGGTGATTCAACGGTTCTTACGGTAATGCCATAATCCTCCAGGTCGCTCAACCAGATATTGACGTCTTCGAGGCTTTGTGCATCAATGTCTTTTTCGTAAAGGCCTCTTCCGGTTTTAATGAGGAAAAAGACCTCCCAAACCTTTATCCCCAGATCTTTCAACAGTTTGGCGATATATGGGAGTTCTTTTACGTTCTTCTTCATCACGGTGGTGTTGATCTGAACAGGAATGCCCATTGCCATCATATCCTTTATAACAGAAACAGTAAGCGAGAAAGAACCTGGGTTTCTTCTTATCCAGTCGTGCACCTTCCCGTCACTTCCGTCAATACTTATGGAATAGGAATTAACTCCTTTCTCAACGGAAAAACTTAGAAAATCAGGCGTCAGAAGCGAGGAGCCCGACGGGCTGAGTGAGAAAGGTATTCCCAGATCGTGTGTAAATGAAATGATTTCACGCATATCTTCCCTTAGTAGGAAGTTGCCTCCGGTAAAAATCACGAGAGGATAGGGGTGGCCGAATTTTGTGATTCCTTTTATTGCATGTTTGAGCTCTTCATTGTTCAGTTCATCCGGCGAGGGGTCTGCCTGAGTGGAGGCTCTGCAATGCCTGCATCTGTAGTCGCAAGCGACTGTTGTCTCAAAAAATACGAGGGTAGGTTTGGGCATGTCGTGTGCAGTTTTTGGGTCGTTGTACATCGTTATCTTAAACTTTAAGCGGTCATTTAACAACCAAGCCTTACATGTTATGATTTGGCATATAAAAAGCCCATCTGGATCGCAACATTGAATTTACAGAATGAATTCACAATTGATGGGAATAAATTGCGAATCACTAGGCACCATACTGGTTTACATGAAAGATGGAACTCAGTCTGAAATCAACCACGAAGATACTGTTAAGTTCTGCCTCAAATCTCAGGAAGAGGGGACCGGCATTGATGAGATCATCAAGAATGAAGTCTACCCTCAAATGAAGTTGCTGAGGTTGAAATTTTAGAAGTGTAAGAATGAATATTCTACTTGCATCTCCAGATAATACCGTATCAAGAATTGTTACCGATGTTCTCGAAGAAAACGGGCATTCTGTCACCCAAACAATTGAGAAAAACCTTCAGAGAATAGTATTGAGTTATTCTGAATCAGATTTTCTGGTGCTCAATCACATAACAACGTTTAATAGAAGAGTCATAGAGGAACTAGAAGACCGTTCCAGAGTAATAGACTTGTCACTGTCCAAAACTCCTATGAATAGGTATAAGGGTCAGTTTATTTCTTTATCCGTTCTTGTGTCGCCTCCCGGTGAAAACAGAAAATCAGGGGGCAGATTTTTTCTCATGAATGATCTCTCTCCGGAAAATTCCCATGAAACACTTGTAAAACTCTTTGGCAAACTGGAATTTGAACAAAAGACAGCAGCAGAATATGACAGAATGATTTCAGAAGTTCTGGTTAAACCATACATTATGGCCCTCGTTTCAAGAAAGTTATCAGATCTCGATTATGAGGAAGCTACAGGAGAATACGCCTTGATCCAGGAACTTGCCAGGCTTGTTACGAACTATAATATAGATACTATCAGGGATCTCTTGAGGAACAATCCGCACACTGGAACCATAGTGGCAAGTTTCGAGGAAAATGTGAAGAGAGTCTGGAACGAGCTTTCTAATTACTGATAAATTCCCGAATCCCTATTCTTTCTGTTTCTTTCTTTTAAAAAAGAGCCAACATTATATTTAAGGACTGCATAAGTTCATATTGGACGCACTGGAACCATTGCTCCAGAGGGATCTGGACATCTTAAAACCCACGGACTACAACTACACAATAAGTTTCATAGGTGTAGCCTTGGAAATGACACCAACGATTTCTGAGTCCATAAAGAGCATAAATAGAATAGGGGAAGAGCTGGGCAGAGATTTTGAGATTGTGGTAGTGCATCGCCAGTTCTCTCAGGAGACACAACCATCTTTTAGAGAATTAAGAAAAAAATGCCCCAATCTTGTTTTGCTGGAATCCGGTGCAGAGAGCATTGGACAGGGAAAGAGCATTGCCTTCGAATATTCAACAGGGAAGTTTGTTGTTCCATTCGACACCTCAATGGTCTACCCCATACGTTATTCCGATGTGTTGCACAATTTTCTTAGGTTCAAGTTAAAGCGGCTGTACTATTCAGAACTCTCACTCATGAGCAGAGATGTCGTTTCAGAAGTTGGAGGCTGGAGAAACCTTGCCAGCGGAGAGGATATAGACCTATATTCTAGAATTTCAATCAATTATGGGGTTTTTGCCTGCCCCACAAAACTTCTCGGTGGAGATGATGCAATGAAACGCGAATTGCTCTCTATTCGAGCCTTTCCTGCACCCGACTCAACAAATCAGAAATCATCATACAAGCTTTTGCGTGATCTCATAATTTCCTGCAATCACTCTTTTTCCGATGTGAGAAATATTGCAAGGATTCTCAGGGAGGTGGAAGGGAAATCCTGGGGAAGGTTGCCTTTGCTTGCATTCCTTGGCTCTAAAATATCTGATCTTAAACCGGTGGCGTACAACAGAAACAATTATGTCATTTTCATGGAATCAATTCTGGAATCATTGATTCTCAGGGAATACCTAAAGATGCAGGATGTAAGTGAAGAAGTTGCCTGGCATGTGGACAGAACCCACTTGAGATTTCTCAAATTGAAGAGCAAACTGTTCAAGGAAATGAAAGATTCAACTATATTCTTCCTCAAAGATCAACTTTGATGTAAACAAAATGTGTTTATTTTATAGCTAATTTAGGGCATCCAACGGCAAAACCATATTATAATTGACCTAAATTGGGTAAATCACTCCATGTCCAAGATACTCAGCAAGGAATTAGTGGTAATCGCCGCAATCGTTATGGTTGTTGCATCGGGTATGATTGTCAATTTAACATATGCCAATAACTCTACCGTTAACGCAAACAAACTGTCTAGGAAAACTGCACCCGGCACTCAATTTTCCTCCTCTAACATCGCAGAGGACTCTCCATTCTATCTGACAAGCAACCTGACAATACAGAATGGAACTTCATATATTATTAAAAATGAACATGTGGTGGTTCAGAGTTTATCCTTGACCTCAATAACTATTCACGATATGGGTTCATTAATCATAATTAATTCCAGTATTTCCCTGAGCCGGGAACCTTATTCTAAGATCACAGATATCAATATATGTGCAACTAACGGATCCTTTTTCGATCTTGAGAATTCCAGTATTGTTGTTCCAGGTGCGTTAACTTTTGATAATTCTGCCGTTAGAATTGAAAATTCCATCATTGACTCATCTGGGGACAAGGGTCTAGTTCCTGCAGAATCTGCGCTTACTATGCAGGTCAACAATTCCACAATGAACATGGTGAACAGTTCCATAAATGGACTATACAGGCAAAATTCTGCATTTGAATACACCGATGGCCAGATGTACCTATATGAAAGCGGCTTCAGCCAAAATGCCATAGTCCCGGTGAGACCATCCTTCAACCTGAAAAACAAGAGTTACATCAACAGTGTAAACCTAAGCGTAACCTACTATGGGAACACCAATGAAACGAACGATTCTCTCGAAGTATACTATAATAATTCTTATATTGAAAGTCTACCCCTGCCTTATAGTACAAACCAGAGTTCCAGGGTGGCTAATTTCACTCTAAATTTCACAGGACCACTGCATAACCTTACATGGATGGAAAATTCCACCAACTTCAGGTTAGTGGCCAATATTAGTTATTATTCTGCAATCGCCCTGTCAAATCTCACTGAAAACATTCGGTCGAATGACACAGTTGATCTATACGGGCAGCAATATTTTTCATATTTTCTCCGTGACTCTACCTTATTTGTTTACAACAGTAGTTTAGGACTAAACCAAAAACCTCTCAACTTTCTGTCTGGGGAACCAGACTATGGAAAACTCTCATTGATTTCAGTTAATTCAAGCCTTTACTTTGGGGATATTTCAATTGACAGAAATGCTACGTATTCAAGTCCATTTTTCATTCTTACAAATTCAAGTGTTTATCTTTTCAGGGAAATAGTGGTGCAGCCATCCTACAAGGGAGTCAGTTATAACGAACTAAACTTTAGCATCTTTTCCGCTAAAGCCGGAGGTGGCTACGCGGTTTCCAAGAATGTCACTTCCTTCAACCACACCCTTAATCATTTCGGGGATGGATGGCTTGCAAACGGTATGCAAAGGGCAGTTCTATATGACACAACAAATGATGGATTATACTGGGATTACCTCGGCCAGTTTGACATAAATGCCACTCCAGGAACAGTCCTATTCTCGGCCGATCCGTATCCATCCTTTTCTAATTCAGTGCGAGTTGTCAATTATACTTCGCCGGTACCTTATGCAGTATTTCCAGCCAGAGATAATATGTCAGGTTTCAATGGAAGTATAACAGTGGGCTACACAGGGAACTTATCCGGCCTCAAGGACGTATCTGTTCACTGGACGCTTTTCAGGAACCAGACTGAAATAAATTCCGGCTCAGAGACCATATATGATCCTGGGCTTTCCAATGCCCTGAAATTAAATCTTAACAAGTCTATGGCAGCTGGTCCCGGTTCTTACAACTTCACACTGAAATTTGACGGCAGTTCTCCACACGCTTTCTCCAATTCTGGCATAGTTTACGCCATCTTTTCAAAAAATCAACCGGCATCACGAAATGCAAATGTCACAGTGGCTGAAAATGGCCTTTCCAAAGGTGTCATATGGGGTTTGAAAGTTGGAAACACTGAATATTACAGTAATGGAACTGCATTAAATTTCAGTATAAACAGAAGCCTGAGTGTTGTGCCAATTGTTCCAAACGGCTATTACCCTGGACTTAAATCACTGGAAGTAAATTTCAATGCAACAAAATACACAATCAGCTTTCACAGGACACTCTACAATGTTACTTTTGAAAACAGTTTTCCAAAAAGTGGCCTCATTTGGGGAGTCATTGTAGACGGCCATCAGTTTACAACCCGTGAGTCAAATATAACAGTACTCCTCCCCCCAGGCAACTACAATTATGAGATTGTAGACCCTACAGGTTATCATTCAACAAACTCTACTGGTATTATCAGTATCTCGGGGTCACCCTTGAATCTGACTGTAGTTTCTTCCATTCATTCCTCGGTCTGGTCACTTCTAGCTGAAAGACTAGCTTCCCCTCAGTATTACGTCCCAATTTCATTTTTCATTCTTTTTTCCCTTGCTCTGATGATCAGGAATGCATACCACACCTGGTACTTGTGCGAAAAGTGTGGGGTGACCAGGAAGAAGAAAAGGGATAAGTGCCCATACTGTGGTGCATAGACCGTTTTCTTTCAGGGTACCCTTTTATCCAGATACTCTATATTGAAATCATATGTTGGTAGCCGATGTTACATTTTATCCCATTGGAAAGGGAGTGTCTGCGGGACAGGCAGTAAAAGGAGCAATTGCCAAGTTGAGGGAAAGCGGACTTAAGTGCTACCCCAACAGCATGGCAACCGTGATCGAGGCAGAGTCTGTGGATGAACTATTCAGTGCAATTTCCAAGGCAGAGCGTTTTCTTGTTTCCGAGGGATTTCAACGTGTTGAGACAATAGTAAGAATAGACCACCGGTTGGATGTGGACAACACAGTTGAAAGGAAACTGAAAGTAATTGGCGAATTGTAGAACCTGTGCTCATCATGTCAAAGCCTGCTGTGTTTGTGGACAGGGATGGCACCCTAAACAGGGACTGTCCCTATTGCCATGACCCCAAGGATCTCTATGTATTTGCTGACACTGTGGAACTGTTGAAAAAATATGCAGATATGGGTTATTTCATCTTTATCGTAACCAACCAGTCAGGGTTGAATCGTGGGTATTTCACTCGCCGGGAACTGGATTCATTCAACGAAGCGCTGAAAAAGGAACTGAAGACCATGGGTGTCACAATAGATCATATCTTCATTTGCCCTCACACGCCGGAAGAGAACTGTAACTGCAGAAAACCCGCTACAGGTATGATAGATCAGGCGCTTGACAGTTACGACATAGATATCTCCAGGTCAGTATTCGTTGGTGACAGGGACGACATGGATGGGGAACTTGCAAGAAAGTTTGGGATGAAGTTTATTCAGGTTTACCATTAGCCCAATATTATTCAGGAAAAATGAAAGATTAAATAAGCTCCTGAAAGTCACCGGTTAATGCCCGGTATAGTTTCTTATCAGTTTTTAGGCCCTGATGGCAGTGTATTGAGTTCACAGAATGCTGACACCCTCGTAATGCCAGCTTCCAACATGAAAGTAGTGAGTGGGTTTTCTGCCTACAAGCTGCTAGGGAGGAATCATGACTTCGAAACCAGGTTCTCTATAATCGGCAGCAAATTAATTGTTTCAGGCGATCCGACTTTTCTCCTCAGTGGTCCAGAACTGCAGAAGATCGGAAACGAAATTAAGGCCAAATCGTCAATAATAAAAGAAATAGTCCTCAACACTTCCTGTATGGACTCCAGCCCATATGGAAGCGGGTGGATGATAGAGGACAGGAAATACACATATCAGTCAAAGATAGCACCTTTTACTGTCAATGAAGGAAGTATCCCTTCAGGCGAGGTTAATGTAGGAAAACTTATTGATCCACATTCGGAATCACTTGTCCCTGTCCAAAACCAGCATATGTTTTTTGCACAAGCTCTGTGGGATGCCATTGAAATCCCAGGGAAGCTAAGGTACGTGGTGGGCAACGAAACTGGCGGCGAATTGCTATTCAAGTATACAAAACCACTCACGGAGGTTATGAGGCACATTGAGGAAGTTAGCTGTAATTTTTCAATTGAAGTGCTGACAAAACTGATTTCAAACAAACGGGATGGGCGAAGAGGAACCTGGAAAAGAGGCATACAGGAAATATATGGCGTATTGAAAGGGATGGGGCTCGATACAGGTGAAATCAAAATAGTCGATGGTTCGGGACTCTCAAGGCTCAATCTCCTCTCTACAAATTTTCTTTCCAACCTTGTTTACAGAATTTCAAAGTCTAATGAAAAAGAATTTCTCAAGCTTCTACCATCTTCAGGAATGGGGACTCTGAAATCCAGGCTGAAGACTGTTGAGGAATTGGGCATCAATGCAAAGACAGGGAGTATTGCTTACTGTTCAAGCTTAACCGGCTTTGTGGAGAAACTTGGTGTCTCCTTCAGCATTGTGATTAACCATTCTCCAGAGCCCGACAAGAACTTGCCTGGAAAAGTTGACGAAATCCTCTTGAGGGAACTGCAAAAACTGAGATAAGAAGACATTCCCATTTTCTATAATCATTAATTACTTTTCAATTTTCAATAAATGGGGAAAGTGCTTCTCAACAAAGGTTCGCCCATAAGAAGCAAGTAGATCTCGGCTTGCCACATCAGGCAATTTTCCTGTGAAATAAGCCAGAAATGCTATTGTATTTCCATCTCTGAAAAACAGAATATCATTCCATATGTCATCAAGGACACCGGTCTTTCCCCCAGATTCAATTGTTTCAGGCAAATAGAATGACAATTTTGTTCGATCAAACTGAAGTTTCATCAAGGATTCAAATAAAGTGGCCAATCCCTCATCGAGAAGCTTTCGTGTCAGTATTCCTTCAAACAAGGATTTCACATCATTAACTGAAGTTGTATTTTCTTTGCCCAGTTTTCTTGCTTCGGAATCAAGAAATCGCCTTCTGAAAACTGTGGCACTGAATTTCTCCGCTTCCAGAAAATTGTTCATCCTTTCAATGCC
>JBJKQJ010000125.1:0-7949 GCA_046705445.1 Thermoplasmataceae archaeon | reverse complement strand
AACCGAGAAATGTTGTATATCCTCCAAGAATTGTATACAGAGTGGCTGCGAGAACAACAGTAATTGCAACCAGAAGTATTGTAGCAATGATTGGAGAAACAGCTTTGTCATCTTTTATTATGACTTTCTTCATCTACACCACACTATAGGGTAAAATCTATACCTATGCTCTATACTTAAATTTTATCACAGTTATTGCGAAAAATTCGCCCTATTACCTACATTTCTTATTTGTGGCACATAAAGGCTGTGGCTGATTTTCCGCATATGTATAAAGACCAGTATGCACAATTGTACGTTACTCACTTAATCAGTTCAAATGATGCTCCGCACTGAAAAGATTCCCCCGGCTCAATCTTGATCAGGCCTATCCCATTATTGAATGCATCCGGTGCTCCTGACATTGGTTCAAGGGCCACCGATTTTCCCTGTGCATATTCACCGTTGTAAATGACAAGGTACGGCATCTCCGTATTTGCGATTCGCATTCTGCTCTTTCCCGAATGCAGAATTACGGGGGAATCGACCAGGAAAGTGTTGTCGTAGTTTCTACCAGTTAAAGAACCGATGATGTCTGGCTTACTGACTGAAAATGTCCCGTCCGGGAAATAAGAGTCTGTGTAATTTAGTTCCAGATAATTCCTGCTTCCGGAAAGTTTCCAGTCACTTTCCACGTTGAAATAAGGATGCATCCCTGCCAGAAATGGAACAGAAACCTCCCCTTCATTATTCGCATCTATGTTAACGGAGAATCTTTTTTGCTCTATTTTGTAAGTGACTTTAAGGAATAGCGCCGCAGGATATCCTTCTGAGACCAGTTTCAGAGACATTGTAACTTCATCGCTTCCCCTGTGTGAAACGTTCCATAACTTGTCTCTCGTAAGGCCATGAATGCTGTGCTGTCCGTTGTTTTTAGGTAAATTGTATGTGGTTCCTTCCCAATTGTAAGTTGCATTCCTGACCCTGTTTGCATATGGCAATAGAATCGCCATGCCACCATGAGTCTCAACACCATCCTGGCTGGGCTTGAGAATCTCGGTCCCATTGAGATGTAAAGACCTGACGTAAGCTCCGGTAATATCTATCTCAGCTTCGCTCTTTCCGTGTTCTATGGTTAAATAATCTTCAGACAACTTCACTGAAGTCTCTGACAAAACTTAACTTTTACTTGCATTACAGAAGACATTGAAAGAAATTCGAGTAATGGATGATGTGTTTATCTCAGACTTGCATTGCATTTACCTGAGAGACATTTCAGCTGCAGTTGTTTCCGATCTGCACCTCGGCTTTGAGGAAGAAATGAATCTGCACGGCCTATTTCTTCCAAAGCTCCAACGCGACCACGTGGAAGGAATGGTGGATCAAATCATCGAGAGGTACAATCCTGACACCCTCATAATAAACGGAGATTTCAAGCATGAATTCTCCAAGAATCTGCCCCAGGAATGGGATGACATAATGCATTTCATAAGCAGGTACGAGAAGCAGTTGAAGCTACATTTTGTCCGGGGCAATCACGATAATTACCTCATAACCATCCTGAAAAGAAAAGGGATAGAAATATCAGAAACCTTTGAGACTGACAAGTACTTCATTTATCACGGCGACCGCGACAGGGGTTTGCAGAAACTTACTATCTTAGGCCATGAGCATCCCTCACTAGTTTTGAGAGACAGGGTAGGAGGAATGTTCAAAATCCCATCATTTGTCTTCAGTGAAGAATCAAAGGTCCTCATAACACCTGCAATGAGTTTCTTCTCATCGGGAACCGACGTGGCTCAGAGCCTGTTAAGTGAGGAACATTTTACTCCAGTTCTTAAGCACACGAACTCCAAAACTTTCAGGGTATTTGGGATAACTGAAGAGTTCGGACTTGTTGATTTTGGATTTTTGGGAGACCTTCAATTAAGCAAACAATGACACTGATAATACATTTTAAATAAACGCAAACAATCAACGGTAAAGCCCCGGTAGTGTAGCGGCCTATCATACGAGCCTGTCGAGCTCGTGACTCGGGTTCAAATCCCGGCCGGGGCGCTATAAATTTTGGAACTTCTCTTTGTCAGTATATTATAAAAATAGTTGATTTTATTGCTTAAGGAACAACTTAGTTATAGCTGTCCTGAGTAATTTTAAACATGAAATACGAGATCAAGTACAAACCCAGTTATTCGATGCTTGCAGTTGAGCTGGCCAACGGGGAAAAGATAACTGCAGAAGCAGGAGCAATGACTTACATGGATCCAACAGTTGACGTTAGAACAACAATGAGGGAAAGGGGTTTCTTCAAGACTCTCGGCCTTGCCATATTTGGTGCCCAGTCCTTCTTTGTGAATCACTATACTGGCCCTGGAAAAATTGCCTTTGTTGCTGCTCCAGTAGGTGACATAGAGAAACTCGCGGTTTCAACTGGAAGTGGAATGATCATCCAGAAAAGTGCCTATGTGGCTTCGACGGGAGATTTAGACCTGGACGTAAAATGGGAGGGATTCACAAAGGGACTATTTGGCCAGGGTTTATTCATGCTCAAGGTCAAAGGAGATGGAGACCTGTTCATAAACACTTTTGGTGCCATCGACAAACATGAACTAAAAGCAGGGGAAACTCTGATCGTTGATAATTTCCACCTGGTTGGGTTTACGGAATCCTGTTCCTACAAGGTTACTGGTTTTGGCGGACTGAAAGAGACCATATTGAGCGGAGAAGGGTTTGTCACAAATATAACCGGTCCGGGTACAGTTTACATACAGACAAAGAATATGAGGGAATTTGTAGATTGGCTTTGGACTTTAATCGAACCCAGAGTAAACAGAATACAGGCTAGGGCAAGGTAGCCGCATTTGAGAAGAGCTACGGCACAGTCTTAGGTAATTTTAACTATTCAATTCTGACCTAACCATTCCAGAGAAGGACAGTTCACATCTCATTTATGACAGAAACTGTCTAAATAACATGTGTATTCCAGGTTCCCAATTAAAGCTGTCTCCAGAGCATGATGTCCTGTGGAGCTAGTTATTTCAGGCCTGTACTAAAAATTCTAACATGTGAAACGAAAGATTGGTATATACCCTAGTCGGTACATTGCCCAGTGGAAAGGGAAACTCTAAGAGGAAAAATTGCCGGAATAAGGAAAGGAACCAAGGTACAGATTATTCCCATGAGCATGAAGGCAGGAGATCCATTTACAGCCTTTGGGATACCATGCTCCACCCCGGCCAGGAAAGTGCACGAACTTGATCATCCCTTTTATGCCAGTTTAGACAATTTTGATGGCGAAGTGATTTGGATCAGTTCGGAAGAGTATTTCTGCCTTAAAGTCCCGTATGAAGATCTTAAGGATGTTTCAATATTACTGGACTCTCCGACAAGAGTGACCAAGACTTCCCTGTATTGAAATAACAATCCAACTTTCTATTTATTTGTCTTATATTGTCCATTGGCGGTTTTACAAGAAATCACTGGAATTGGCACGCTAATGAATTGATGGATAAAACAAGAGTTGTATTCACCCAGATCTTTGCTCCTTGATATTAAAGGCAAGGTGGATTATTCAGTATCTAAACTGTGTTAAAATGTACCAATGATACTGATAAACGTTATTATACGATATTATCTAACTGTTTAAATATCATGAATAATGGAAAACGGAGTGTTTTGGACGTCACTCACATTTCCAGCAGGAATGGGACCTCCTTCAGAGTGACTCTCCCGAGAAAAGTAGTTGAGAGCATTGGCCTGACGCCTGAAGATAATGTGGTAGTTTTCTTCCTGGAGAATGGCAAGGTGGTCCTGGAAAAGCTTAAAGAGATCTAATTTGGCACACTTCTGAGCTGCTAAAATAATTATCAGTCACAGGCCTAACTGTTTCTTGCTTTCTGGAGTCAGGTCAAAAATATCGGAAAGGTCGATTAATGCAACTTGAAGACAATATACTGAGTCAGTCCGCAGTTTGAGTATCTCTCCATCAAATTCCTCAAAATGGGCCTCAAATGGATCGTACAGCTCCACTGGATTGCTTTCATAAGTTGTACAGGGCACCCCAATAGCCGTGGATTCGTCGCCATGCTTGATGCTCTGGGGTATTATCAGCACTTTCTGCCCCTTTTTTATTCTTGATAATTTCCGCTTGAGTTGTACTTCGTCCATTGGTAATTGGACATTAGTGGGAATATAACAATTTTTCCATTATAAAAGTCTGAAAATTTCATATTTTCCATTCATTTTTTTAATGCACTGATAAGGCATAAAAGAAATTCCCACGGAATAAGCAGATCTTTTTGTAGTGAAGAACACACACATTTAATTTTCTTAAATGAACCCTTATATTTTAGTGAATTAAGAATTATTCATGTAACAATTACAACATAATGGAACAGGGACGCAAGAGGGCAATTCTTGATGTTGCCCATGTGACATCACGCGGGAAATCGTACCGGATAACCCTTCCGAGGAAAGTTGCGGATACCATCCAGATAGATGGTGAGGATGAAATCCTGGTATTCTTCAAAGATCCGGACGGGACAGTTACCCTTGAGAAAATGAAGAAGTAATTTTCCTGAATGAAGTCTTTCTGGCTAGCAAGAAAGTAGAAACTATTCTAAAAAATAGAGCCTGCTCTTGAGATTTTTCTGACTGACGAGACGTTTAATAAACCGCCCAGCGCGAGCCCCATTCCCCGAGTGTCCCAAGAACATCATTAAGGGACTGACCCTTTTCAGTGAGTGAATAGGAAACAGAAAATGGCTGTGTGGAAACAACTTCCCTCCTGACTATCCCCTTTTCTGTGAGGGTTTTGAGGTTGTTGGAAAGCGTTTTGGAACTTATACCTCTGGCATTGCGAAGTAGTTCATTGAAACCCATTTCCTTGGACATAAGATATCTTATGATGATGAGGTTCCACTCCCCGCCCAGCTCCCGAATGGCTGATACTATTGGACATTTTTCCAGTTCTGTTCTCTTTATCATGCTGATCACTTACCCTGAGGTTACTTGGTGTGTTACAGTTTCCCTAAACCATTTAAATGTAATCCGTATACTTACTTTACTAAGTAAACTCAAATGACTAAGGTGGCAAAGTATAAGATTAAAACTAGATTATAAATAAGAAACTATGTACTAACAAGTATGGTTATTTGAGGGGAAAAGTGCAATGAGGTGCAGAATGAATAATTTCGAACAGGAAAAGGAAATACAACATGTATTCACAGGTCAGCAGACATACGATGGTGCTGGTGTAAAGCTTAACAGAATTCTTGGTGGACATGCTTCCGCTCAAATTACAGATCCATTCCTCATGTTGGATCATTTCGGATCTTCAAAAATAGAGGAGTACATCAAGGGTTTTCCCTGGCACCCGCATAGAGGCATAGAAACAGTAACATACCTCCTTTCAGGCAAAGTTTACCATGAAGACAGTGAGGGACACAAAGGTGTCATTCACACTAATGATCTTCAATGGATGACTGCAGGCAGCGGAATTTTTCATCAAGAAATGCCGCGTCCCTTGGATGAAAACGATCCTGATGAACTTCTGAAGGCAGTAGGATTGCCCACAAATGTTTCAGGTTTCCAGCTCTGGATTAACCTCCCGGCCAGGCACAAGATGACAATGCCCACTTACAGGGATATCAAAGGCAATGCAGTTCCGGTCGTTGATGCGGACGGTGGAGCATCGGTTAAGATAATAGCAGGCACATATGCAGGCACTGGCGGACCATTCATTGGTGCTTATGGAGTCGATCCTACTTACCTTGACGTTTCTCTGCCAGAGGAATCTGAATTCAGGTTTCCGGTGAAAAATGGCTACACTTCCCTTGTATATATAATTGGAGGAGAGGGCAGGTTTGACTCACGTGACAATAATACATATGTCCCAGGACAGGCACTTGTTTACACTGAACAAGGTGACTACTTGAAGATTAGTACTGATGAGAAATCCCTCAGATTTATAGTTCTTTCAGGAAAGCCACTTCGAGAACCCATCTGGTGGCATGGCCCAATAGTCATGAACAGTCAGGATCAGATTGCAGAGGCCCTCAGCGACCTCAGGAATGGAAAATTTGTGAGGGATAAAAACCCTCTTGTTGTTGACTGAGTTCACACAATTTAATTTTTAGTTAGATTTTAGATACTTTGTGGTCATTTACTTTTGAAAATTATGTCACACGTAGTTCTTGAAACGAACATGGGAAAAATCAAGATAGAGTTGTATGAAAAGGAAATGCCAGTAACTGCTGGTAATTTCAGAAAACTTGTGGAACAGGGCTTTTATGACGGCGTAATCTTCCACAGGGTGATTCCTGACTTCATGATACAGGGTGGAGATCCCACTGGAACTGGCATGGGTGGACCCGGATATAACATCAAAGATGAATTCACCAAATCAAACAGCAATTCCAGGGGAACCATATCAATGGCCAACGCTGGCCCAAACACCGGTGGAAGCCAGTTCTTCATAAATGTTGTGGACAACCATTACCTTAACTCAAAGCACCCCGTGTTTGGAAAGGTTGTTGAAGGGATGGATGTAGCAGACAAAATAAGCAAAGTTCAGAGAGACCGGCAGGACAGGCCCGTTTCAAAGGTTACCATTCAAAAGGCAACCTACCACAAATAATTTTTTTGGGGTTCATCCCCCATATAGATCCCACATGCAAGTCAGTATACTTACTGTACTGTAATCTTCTGCCCTTCAACGGGAAGGCCTGACTGCTCCCATTCTTCTATTCCGCCTTCATAGGCCATTGCATTATATCCCATGTCCTTGAGGATATTAGCAGCCCTTTTGGAGGCCCCACATGTATAACTCTTACAGTATGTTATGACATTTTTCTTGCCATTCAGCCCATCCAGTTCTCCATCTTCCAGTATATCAAAGGGAATTGATACTGACCCTTTGATGTGGACTTCATCATAAGCTGTCTTAGCAAGAACATTTACTACAACTGCTGTGTCATTTTTAAGATGTCTCAGAACTTCTTCCTTTGTGAGGATCACGATATCTTCTGCCATACAAAATTCATATTATTCAGATATAAAAGTATTAAGTCAACAAATTAGAGATAAATAGGGCATAAAACCCACATTATTTTTCTGCAAATTCTCTGATTCTGGCAATGCCCTGCTTGATTGTTTCATCATCTGTGGCAAAGGAAAGCCTGAAGTGGTACTCGCCCTGATCCCCAAAGGCTGAACCTGGGGTAACAACCACAAGTTTCTCGTTGAGCAGCTTTTCTGAAAAGTCATCGCTTAGCATGTCACCTTTGTATTTTACAAAGGCATAAAAAGTGCCATCTGGCTTTCTCATGCTCAGAGAATCAGACTCTGAAATCAGCTTGTAAACCAGATCTCTCCTCTTCTTGAATATTTCATTGAACTTTCTTGGTGTTTCTCTATCATTAATTGCAGCAAGGGAAGCATATTGGGAGACGGAGGGGGCACAGGTTATTGTCTGTTGCTGGATTTTGTTTGAGGCCTTTATGATAACTTCATCTGCCACCATGTAACCTATCCTCCAGCCTGTCATTGCATAACTCTTTGAAAACCCGCCCATAGTGAGGGTCCTGCTGAACATTTCATCCATTGATGCAGGTGAAAACATCTTCCCCTCAAAAATAAGGTCTTCATATATCTCATCGCTGACAAGATACAGGTTATTTTCTAAGATGAAATCGGAAAGGGCCTTCAACTCTTTCTCAGAGTATACTTTTCCAGTCGGGTTCGTAGGGTTGCTAAGCATCACCATCTTTGTCCTTGGGGTAACCAGCTTTCTCATATCATCAAGATCGAATGAGTAGTTTGAGTCTGTGGGAGAAGTGAGGACTTTTGCACCATGCAGTCTTACTAAATCCGGATAAGAAAGGTAATAGGGCTCCGGGAGAATCACTTCATCTCCAAGGTTAAGCAGAGACATTACTGCAAGGTTCAGGGAAAATTTAGTGGGTGTGACC
>JBJKQJ010000124.1:0-4992 GCA_046705445.1 Thermoplasmataceae archaeon | reverse complement strand
CGGGTTTCAACAACGAATGAATGTTCCTTTTCTATGCCGTTAAAACGCTTAACAAGAATTTCCGTCTTGGCATTCATGTCTGATTTTGGAATATGGGTTGCCATCCAAGTCTCATTGCCCTTTCCGTATATGTAGACAGGAAGTTTTGATTTGAACTCCTTAGAGGATTTAAAGAAATCAGTGTCCTGTTTCAGTTTAAGAATTAAACGCATGTCGAGTCTTTTGTCGATATCTCGAACAAGCATGTTAATACAAATGATGGATAATTCTTAAATTTTTTGTATATAAATTTATTAGTATATTTATTGAAAGCTGAATTTTATGGGTTTTCCATGCTATTTACTTCGTGCTTCCTAATTTTTTAACACTATCAGGTAATAATTACTAGGGGCTCATAGCCAAGTTGTTGCTCCCGACTGCTTGCAAACCTGAAAAACGGTATTTCTCACTCAATAAGTCAGATAACTTGCCTGTAGACTTAGGGTTTGGTGAGTTTCCATTAAGAAATTCGACAACCACAGTCCTGCTTGGACCTATTTAGAGTCTAATTAGAAACTGGCTGGAATCTTAATTAAATCTGCATTGTCTGATTCACCATAAGTTTCAAGCCACTCGTCAAGGAATGCATTGCTGGTTGGAAAAATGCTTAATTCCAAATACATTTCAACAAATTTAGAACAGAATCACACACGCTTTTCCTTTAAAAGTTTAATCAATCACATTCTTTTTGTCATCGACCTTTAACATGCCATTTGTGCTGTCAAGAATTACCAAGGTGTTATTCCAGGGGTCCTCTAAACCTGCACATTTTCCTATGGAGATTTCAAATGGCTCAACCGTAACTCTTCCGCCGGCTTTCTTGATTGCCTCGACAGCACTCATAACCTCATCTACTTTGAAATCAATTTCAGGTTGGATAAGATCCTCCTTTACGAGAACAATCTCCGTATCCGATTGTTTTAATTTGAGACCAGCTTCCCTGTCTCCTCTTCTCCAAACTAGATCAAGTCCAAGTTTTTTACTATAGAACAATAGAGCTGAATCTATATCAGCTACCGGCAATCTTACGCAGTCCACTTTCGTAAACATATCTATTCATCATTTATGGGTATAAAATAGTAGATTAGGAGCAGCCAACCTAAGGTTCAACTTGGGGTCAGGAAATTATCCCGGCTGCGCCAGCAGGTTTCTCTCCAAAATAATAATGCATTACATAAGCAAGGGCTCAGCTGTCTCTCCAGTTCTTGATATAAGCAGGGGTACCAATTTTATTTCTATCGAGATCTGATACATTGGGCTCTCCTGCTGCCATAGACATTGGAATTACGCCGGACCAATACGGAAGTTGCAGGTCCTCTGGATCTTCTATGGGTCCCCCTTCCCTTGTTTTGCACGAAAATTCCGCAATTTTAATCCGGATGAAACCTGTTGATTTGAGTTCAGTGTCTTTTGGCTGTCTGCAGTCGTCCCATCTTCCTCTAATCATTTTTTCGGTTATGGCCCTGGCTGCATACAGCTTTTCCTCCTTACCGGTAATCGCTTCTGTAATTCCGAAAATCACAGCGGACCTGTAATTCATTGAGGAGTGGAAAGCACTCTTTGCAACTACAATGCCGTCAAGCAAGGTAACTGTAAAGCATACTTTCTCACCCTTTGCAAGTTTTTCATAAATTCTGCCCTTGATTGATGAGTGGATTATAATTGACTTATCATCCCTAGCAAACAGCATCGGGATATTGTAAACCTGATCTTCCTGGTTGAAAGCCAGATGGCCGATGAGGCTTTCGTCCAGAATTCCTTCAAGCGCTTCCCGTTCATATTTAGCCCTCTCGGCATGACTTTTTACCTTTGCGTGATCGACCATACTATCATAGTAAGGCCAACTGAAGGGAAAATAAGTTTCGACTCAAAAACTAGTACCTGGTGTTACTTCACACATTTCCTCTCTTTGCTTCTGATAGTATATTGTAATTAAGATATGGCAGATACCATTAGAATCAATATGAATATCAATACCCCCTTTGAAAAATTCCCTGAATTTACCACAGAGAGGTTATACTTAAGAATGGTGGAAAAGTCTGATGCCCCGGCACTTTTCGAAATAAAATCTGATGCTGAATTAACGGCAAGATATGGGAGGAGACCCCACACCAATCTGGAACAAACATCCAGATGGGTAAACGAGTTACTTGGGGACTACAAGGAACATAAGGGGCTCTTCTGGTGCATTACACTTAAGGGAAATAACACAGCCATTGGGTCTTTCACACTATGGAATTTGGACCTGGATTCTTATATGGCTGAGCTAGGCTATGAGCTGAACCGCAAATATTGGGGAAGAGGGATAATGAACGAAGCCTTATCGTACCTAGTAAACTGGGCTTTTTCGACCATGGGGTTGAACCGGATGGAAGCCTGTCCCCTGAAGAAAAACTTGCCATCAGTGAAATTACTTGAAAAACTCGGTTTCCATTTTGAAGGCAATCTTCGGGAAAGGGTCTATTTTAACGGAGAATTTAACGATCAGCTCTATTATTCCATATTGAGGGACGAATGGGAAAAACAGGAAAATTAGAAAAATAACTACATTGTTATGTCAAAATAGAAATCCACATACTCCCCAAATGAGTTGTAATTAGTGTTTCCAGGTGGATATATAGGAACTGTGTATGTAAGTCCAATGTAATAGGAGACTTCATTTGATGGGTATAACTGGAAAGGTCCTGCACTGGTATTGTTATACAGGCGGTCACCTTTGTTTGTCGAAGTCTGCCAGGTATGACTCATGTAAACTGAAACGCTTTGAGTATAAGTGTCGTTCAAATAGGTCGTGCTTCCCATCTTAGCGTATTGCACAATTTTAACTGTGAAGTTGCCTGAGATATTCCCGGGATTGAGCATTTCAAGTATGTTCCAGAATTCAGTGTTTGTTGTCACATTAAAATTCACGTGAACCCTGAGCGTTCCAGAAAGGGTGTTGTTAACCATTGTGTAGTTCCAAGCAAATGTAGAACCTTTGTATGTCACGTTTGAAGGTGGAACAATCACTGGAGGAGGGACAACTGACTGCTCTAGCTTTATAAGTCCCTGGCCAAGGATGTCACCAGAGGCCTGCGGAGACATCAAGAATATAGAGAGGGTAACCGCAACCAGTGCAATTGCAATGCCCTTTATGCTGGTTCTAGCCTCTGATGACATTTGAAATCACTTTAATGGCGCCGAGGGTAATTACTGCACTCAGCAGTAATTCCCTCTGTGCACAAAATACAATGGAATGAGTGGTAATTAGAGGGTAAGAATAAATTGTACATAGTAAAATTACTATGAAAACACCCTATTATCTATAATAATTATTGGCGGCAAATACTGAAATTGTAATTTTAAAAAATTAAAAAAAATAAATTATTTAAAAAGTTTATCCGGAAACGTAAACACCTGTAAGGACAATTTCGCCAGTGAGTGTGTTGCCATTGTAGCCCGGTGTGAAGAATCCAATGTAGATTATTGTGCTTCCATCAACAGCTGTAGAGTATGATTGCGCGCTGTCAAGTGGAAATGCTGTAACAGCCGGGTTTACTATTGTAGGGGTCGCTCCAGGCAGTCCAGAATATGAGAAGTCTCCAAATGACATCGGTGATAGTGAGTGATACATGACTGAGCCGGTTGTAAAGGCAGAGCTAATTGATGAGTTCAAGTAGAACATTCCGGCTGGCGTGTTAGGATTGAACACTATCTCCATCACATTTATGATGAACGTTGTCTGGTTGCTTACTTCGGCAAATTTGAGATCTCCCATGTACTGGCCGCTTGAATAGTGGTTCCAGGATATGGAACCATCAGCAGCCTGGAAATTAGGCCCTGGTGTCAGATAGAACACATTGGAGTTGGCTGTTCCGTTTATTGAAACATTACCTGTTATCATTACATCAGCAACCGCAACCGCTGGAAGGATTGTGGATACAAGAGCAATTACCAGGAAAGTCATTTTTCGGTTCATTTTTATCACTTCCTTTAACTCCTTATGCAAACGCAACGAACTGCCCCGTCAGTATTGCACTACTGCCAGCATACATGCCGGGTGGCAGGATGAAGCTGATATACAGCGTCTGGGTTGGTGCGAATGAAGTTATTAGCAGGTGCGGGTTTTGACTGAGATCTACTGCAACTACGTGTGTGTGTGGCGATCCCACTGAAAGGGAAATTGCAGGGTCACCAGCGGCATAGGATGTTACTGCTGTGGATTCAATGGCTGAGAACGAAACCTGGTAATCAGAAATCACCATTATGGTCCCAGGAATGAATGAAGATGATGATACGTTCAGATACAATCCCATGAATGAAGCTGGGGCCGCTGGGTTGCTCACTGTGAAGTTAAGGTCAAGCACGTTGATCATTTCTGTCTGGACATACAGGCTTCCCTGCAGGTCTACTGTTCCCATTGTCTGACCGGTAGCGGATATCCAGCCTATGGAATTAGTTGAGTTGGCTGCTGCATAGTTCGGTCCTGGCTGAAACTCGAAAGCGGTGTGGTGATGGTAGCCTTCAAGCGTCAACTGGCCCGATATCATGACGTCCGCCACTGCCACCGCGGGAAGGATGGTAACAACGGCCGCCATGAGCAGCAGGGTCATTTTTCGGTTCATTATTTCACCTCATTTTTCAATTCGTGTATTCCACAGTTCAGGATGCGATGAATGTCCCGGTTATTGTTCCAGAAGAGCCTGCATATCCAGTGCTAGCGGGAAGCAGGAAACTGATGTAGTATGTTGTTGTTCCTCCAAGGAACGGTCCACTGAATGTGAAGCTTGCAGAGTTAATGTCTTGTCCACCAACTCCAGACATAACTGCCCCAATGCTTGCTGTTGTGTTTGTGATCCAGACAAGTGTACCCGTGGGGAAGTCACCGGTGAAGTTCACGTACAGAGTTCCTGTTACACCACTGGCAATTGTTATGTTCAGATCGAGAACATTAGCAAGAGCGGTAGTCTGGTT
>JBJKQJ010000123.1:0-5560 GCA_046705445.1 Thermoplasmataceae archaeon | reverse complement strand
AAAGAGAGTTGAATCATTCCAACAAGGTCGTTGTTATTATCAAAAATGAAGGAGCCCTCGTCTCCTTTCTTTGCAAACTCTTCAACATCGGAATTTATAATAAACTGGTCCTGCAGAACATACCTCATGCCACCCCGGAAGACTTTAATCCTTACATCAGTGCACATTACCTTGCCCTCTGTGAATCCCGTACTTCTTCCGGTCTTTCTAACATTCATGCCAATCTCGGGCTCAGCCACATCATTTGGCCTCCCTATTTCCCTGATTCTGGGTGAAGTGGGCACATCTGCATCAACGGTGGCAATGGCAGCGTCAAGGTCATTTATGGAGCCGAAAGCAAGCTTGGAAATAACAGAAAGCTTACCCATGGAATACATCTTGTGAGGGGAATCCAATATGCTCGGCTGAACAATTACGTCTCCCAGTTTGGCTCCCTCGGGAGCAAGAACTTCAGCTGTGGAAACGGCATATTTCTGTTCGCCTACCCTCAGAATCCCACCCAGTGTTCCAGTGCTTTTTGCCTGAAGGTGTCCTATAGAGACTCCTCCAAGGATTATCCTGTCCGGAAGTGCAACTGTCGGCTCAGCTTCTTCTTCGTTTCCCAGCGGGGTAAGAAGAGGGTAAAGACTGAATCCTACCTGTGCAGCAGAACACTGCTCGCGTATCATAAGCACTGCTGCTTCATTTTCGGCAAATATATACCAGAAAAATTCTGGTTTGTCGTAGCCGAGGCCGAAGCCTACGAATTCATCCACTTCGCCAAGCAGCCTTCCCAGTATGTCGAGAGTCCTGTTTATCTGCTTGTTTGCGCACTCAATATCGCAATCGTTCTCAGCTATTCTATAGCGGAACCCGATAATTTCCCTGTCACAATACCAGCAAGTGGCCAATGCACCATGCGATCTGTAGTAATATGATATATTTTTTCCACGTAGGATTCCATTTCGCATCAAGCATCAGGTAAATGGGATTCGTTGTCACTCTGTTCATTTCATTAAATTCTAATAATCAGATTAATAAGTCAAAGAACAATATGGGGAAAAGGGATTAAGTTGAGTCAGGCCGAAGGGACAACCAATCTTTTTATTGCACGTCATGGTCAGACTAAGTGGAACGTGGAACACAGAATTCAGGGAAAATCTGACTCACCTCTTACAAAACTGGGGGTAAAACAGGCGCTCCAGCTTGGAAAGAAACTGTCGGAAATTAGCCTGGACGCTATATTTTCCAGTTCAAGCAAAAGAGCGTTGAGAACTGCCCAGATTGTAAATCAAGAACAGAAATCCGATACTCCTCTATATCTGGAAAATGACCTCATGGAGATTTCCCTTGGTGAGTGGGAGGGCATGTTGAGGAGCGAAGTGGATAAACTGTATCCAAGAATGCAGGACATTTACTTTAATAGCCCATCAAAGTTCCAGCCCGTCGGCAACGGCGAGACCTTTTGCCAGGTCAGGGAAAGGGTGATCAAATTCCTGAACAGGATTCTTGAAATGAATTCTGGAACGAACATACTTTTTGTGACGCACACCGCAGTGGTCAAACTTATTCTAGGGTATTTTGAGGGAAGATCTCTGGATAGCCTTTGGGATCCCCCCATTATACATCCGGCGAGCCTGAGTCATGTGGTTATAAATAATACAGGGCCAGTGATAAAGTCCTACGGAGACGTCGCGCACTTCAAGGGCTTTTGATAGTTAATTATTCTTGTTATTATTGAATTATATTTATTAGGAATGCTATTCAAATAATTCAATGTCAATTAGTGGGAGATGTATTCATCGGTCGAGGATACTATTGGAGATATGCAGGCGTCTATTCTGGTAAAGAGCCTCATACCTGGATTTGAAGTTTCAAGAAAATTCCATATCAACATTCCCGAGCACCTTTATATAACGGAAGAAGAAGTGGGCGAATACCTCTTCATACCTGCATCGCTTAAGAGGGACAGAGAGATGGCTCTGTTCCTTTCAAAATTTGATGCCCAGGAGCAGGGGGATTTCTATATAGTGAAATTGAGCTCTCAAGATTATCCTGAAATGACTATTTTCCGCGACCTGGTGAAAATTCCATCGGCCATTCTTGATTATAAAGCCATGGAATGTGGCTACCATAAATTCCAGTTCACCTTCAATCGCCACGATATACATGAGGTGTCTGAATTCATCTTCCATTCAAGGGAGAAAATACCCACTCTCGAGGCAGAATATCTTGGCAGAAGCCGAGGTTTTAACTGGATACTTGAAAGAGCGTCCAGTGTGGAACCTCTTCTATCTTTGGAAGTTTCCATTTCAGTTCCGGAAGCCAATCTTGCCACAATGGGCCCCCTCAGGTACCGAAAGTGGATCAGGAGGCCCAGATTTAATGGGTCAACGGATTTTGTAGACGCCCTTTACAGAATAGACGATACCGATGGACTAGAAACTATCCCTAATTTTCATAGAATCTCACCAGATGACAATATTTATCGCGTTGTTACAGGAACTGAACTGGCTGTTCTCAATGATAGCCGCATTATGAAAAATTTCAACCCTCTGCTTTACCAGCAGCACGAATTTGATGGTAAAACGCTTAAAATAAGGGGGATCGTCTCACAAAACTATTCCAGTTCCCTCATGAGTTCCATTTCAGATGCTTCTCGTGCTTTTCCAGAATGGCACATAAGTCTTACAAGGGCAGAATTCGTTAGTACTTCTGAATCGGGTCACATTCTACCTCAGGTAATTAACGAGGACGTAGAATTGTAATTTTGTGGCGGATACTAGGGCCCTAGAAATAATATCCAAAAATTTTTAAACAAAACCCACAATACTTTTCCGCATGAAACTGGATGATGTGGACAAAGTACTGGATACAAGGGTAATTTTCTTCTATTCAGGAGATTTGCCAGTGTCTGAGTTCACAAAAAAGTCTAATTTTTCCCTCCAGTCAGCCTTGCATTTCACCGATAAGGGCCTGGACATTTCTTATTTTATACCTGAAGAATTTGAGAAAAACAGGGAAGTTTCAATATTTCTGCAACAGTCTAATGCAACCAAGGAAGGCAACATATTTTTCATGAGTTATGCCCTCGGAATACAGAATCTGCACGATGCACTTGAGGAACAACTGAAAAAAGGCAAAACTATGGTGGTGGATAATATGTTGCTTACAGGTGGCAACTACCTCCTCTCATGCCGTATGCATTCTTCCGATCTTAGTGTATTCTCGGACGCGTTGTTGAAGTACACAAAACTCCTGCCCGGACTTGGTGTATCCTACGTTGGATCTAACCCTGGAATGCCCTCCATCCTGAAAGAAATAAAAGCAACATCCAGCCTGAAATCTTTTGTCTGGGAGGTCACAGTACCTGAAGAACATAGAAATGCCACTTTTTATCCTTATTTTCCCAATGAATGGGTGGCGGAAACGCGATATATGACTACGGGTGCAATAACTTCTCATCTCGTAAAAACTGAAAAACCGGTAGAGGACCCAGAATCCAAGGGGATTAACGTAATTTCACTCAAGGAGAACTTATATGAAATGACTTTTGAGCAGCCTGACCCATTTCTGAATTTCTATTTCAAAAGCGTCTATGAGGCAAGGCTATTGAGATTCTGGAGGACACTACACTACCTCGACGGGTTGTTGAAATTCAGGGCCATACTGCCAGAAGTGCTCTCAAAACACTTTCTCAAGGTTCTTTCAGACTGCAACAATAAATTCCCCGATTGGAAACTCACCATAACGGGAGTAGAGGATGTATAGTCCCCCAATTGCTAAAGTTCTTCTATTTTGGATAGTGTAAGATCCCACTTTGGAAAAGCTTCTCTGCATAAAGTTAGGACTTGCAGGAGCTGGTCCGTTTGAATTTTTGGAACCACACTAGAGACGCTTAAAACTCCATCCTTGTAATGGAGCATTCTGCCGAATCTCAGGATTCGTGCATCATACGATTTTGCATGATAGGTGCTGATCATTGAATTGTCGGAAAGGAACTGATATTCATACAGATTATTCTCTTCTGAAATTATTGTAATCCCTTTCTTTTCAGGATTTTCCAATGGTTTTTTTGTCCTGAAAATCTCTGAAACATGATTGCTCTTTGTCATGAATCTTATTTCGGATACCCATTCATCACCTAGCGAGCCAAATGGTTCCGTATTTTGGTAATCCTCCGGGATGCTCATCTTCCATTGGAATCTCACAAGTTTAGATGTTTCACTTAGTCCATTGAGAATTGAATCCAGTCCATTATTGTTCCCAAGATATGAGATTGACAATCCGGGTATATCGCCAGATACTTTCAGTATTGAATCAGAGATAATTCTCAAATCCTGTTTATTGAATCTCATGGACAGGTAATACTGGCCATCTTTGAGCATCAGGCTGTCAAGAACCGTTGAGTGGCTTACCGAGCGAATCATCTTCAATGCACTAAAGAGCATTGGGCTTGAAAGACTATAATTTACGAAATAGAGGCTACCATGTTTCTGTGCCTTCGTCTGGGCGATGAAAATGGCAATTTCCCTCAGTTCAGATAGTTCCTCTGGTATGAAGTAGGAAAGCTCAAGTTCATTTTCGCCAAAATGCAGTCCGGATTGCAGGCTGAATTTAACTTTCTTAGAGAATTCCGAGATGGGCAGACTTCCGGTGTACCCTATGACTATTCGCTTATCCAGGGCTCGATCTACATCCAGAAAGTCCATGCCTGCGGTCATTAACAGGTAATTTTTAAAGCTAGTGTCGATGGGTACGAATTTCCAGAAAGAAAAGAAGCCATCAGCAGGATATTAGGAAAAATATGTAAAAGAAGTGGGGTTAATTTTCTACTTCTTGTTGTTAAGGTTGATGCTTCTGTATGTAAGGGAAAGCCTAAGGAAAGGTAAACCCTGGAATCTGGCTGGAGTGAAGCTCTTGGAAAATTTGCTGTTTTTTCCATTTCTGACATACCAGTACATTAGTTCCCTTACTTTCAGAGCCGTTGAGACCAGATCCGCAACCACCGGATTGGACGTATTCTTTAATCTCAGTAGGGTATCATCTTCTATCTCATCACCCAGGGAAAGTTCAATCAGGAACTGGTGGGATGGAGGTTCAGTGAAATCAACTATGGAGTTGGTAAGGTCATAAATATACCGAATCATTTTTTCATAGTTTTCCGCCCAGCTGTGGTCAGAAAACCTCAATTTAGCTATGTCAGAAGCTATAACACTCTTCAGGAGAAAGAACATTTCAACTTCAGAATCATAATCTTCCATTGTATTGGAAATTACACATTCAAACTGCGGGAATTTAAGATCCTGTTCAGAAACCATGAAAATGAATGATGGATTGTTCTATAAACTTTGATATTCCTATCCAAAATTATAAGCTACTAATGGGTCTTGCATAACACACAATGCAGGTGATCTACTCTGTGAGAACTCGGAATGCAGTATTCCATAATGTTTGTATGCGAGGGATGGGATTCGAACCCACGAACTCCTACGAGACAGAATCTTAAGTCCTGCACAGTTGGCCAGGCTTTGTTACCCTCGCAATTAATCGGTTTATACTCCGGGAATATATTAAAAGT
>JBJKQJ010000122.1:0-2666 GCA_046705445.1 Thermoplasmataceae archaeon | reverse complement strand
AATATTTTTACTAACTTAATAAGTTTTGAGCTTAAAAAAAATGGGAGGTATATTAAGCGTTGATGAGCTTTTTTCAAGGTTTAAAGTCATTTTGAAGAAATCGAATTTGTGGTCAGGTAAGACCTTGCCATTCCCTACTGGAAAAGGTTAATATGTTATGTGTGCTAACGTGTGTCATGCCCATGGTGGAGAGTGATAAAATCCAAAGGTCCAGTGGTTTAGAGAAGCTGCAGGAATTAAGGTCCAGGATAGCGGACAATACAGAATCAATAATAGGGCTCTTCCACCAGAGGGCAGAACTGGCCAGGGAAATAGGTGAACTGAAGAGGGAACTTGGTCTTCCACCAAGAATCAGGGAAAGGGAAGAACATGTACTAAACTCCCTTGGAGAAATGGATCCGGTCAGCAAGGCCATAATTACTTCTCTCTTTGAGTTCTCAATTGTCAATGAGACAAAGCAGGAAAAGGGCAGAGAGGATGTTTCAGCTGAACCCCACAAGATTAATGTTACAGGTCCAAGAAAGAATCTGGAACTACTTGCAGGTCTCCTCATTTCACGCCCTGGAACAGAAGTGTATTCCGCTTCCAGGCTACCAATTGCTCTTGAAAAAGGAATCCAGATCAATGGGGGACACATAGTTTCAGGCGATCACAGTGAACCAGATCTTACAATTTGCCTGGAAAGGGACGGATCCGATTGCGACATTCTCATATCCGCCGAGAACAAAATGCTAATGCGTCTTCAATTCCCGCTCACCCCGGTTGAGAGAATTGTGAAGGTCAGGCAGTAATGCGAATTCTCGTAGTTGGTTCCAGGGGGAATTTCGGGAAGCTTGCAGCTGAATTATTTGAAAGGGATGGTCACAAAGTCACTGGCATAGGCAGGCTGGAAAGAGACACAGTAAACATTTCGGATTATGATGTGACTGTTCTTTCAATACCTGTAGCTGAAATGGGAAGTTACATAGAGAACAATAGCGGTTCAATTATAGTTGAAGTATCATCCGTAAAGGCCCCTCTTAAAAAATATGCAGGAATGGTTGTCAGCATACACCCGATGTTTGGCCCAAGAAGCGTGGATGATCCCCAATTTCACAACATAATCTATGTAGACGACGTCTCCATAAAGGATGGGGAAAGAATTGTGAAGGAACTCTTCCAAGGGTTCAGACTCTTTCACATGACTTCTGAGGGTCACGATAAGGCTATGATAGATATGCTCATCAAACCATATCTAATGGCAAGGCTGGCAACAGAAATATCCAACGTCTCCACTCCATTTTTAGGCCCTTCTCAGAGTATACTTCAGAAACTCTCATCAATCTCCGTTTCGGAAAGATCTGAAATTCTGGAACAGAACATGAAACTCAACCCATACGCCAAGGATGCAATGAGAGAAATATGGGAAGCAGCAAAGAGGATCACTGAAGACTTTTAACTCAATTGACCTCAGCTTAAGGAAGAAGAGCTGTCAGCACAAAAGCAAACAACATGGCAACAAGTATTGAAAGCCCGAGATTCCTGGTCTTTAAAATAACAATCAGAGCGGGAAGCAGTGGAAATAAATTCTGGAAATTGAATTTGCTCACATTGTCTATCATCAATGATGAGAAAGCCGCAATTGCCACCAGATCAAAAAGTTTCTGCGAAATTGGTCCGGCCTTGTAATTTTTGTAAAGAAGCCAGGGAACCACTCTCTGCAACAGGCTGAATGCCCCAAGTATCAGTATTAGAATGTATATGGGTATCATCTGCTTATGGACCCCCGCAATTCAGGTGTGAAAAAGAATCCTGCTGCTACGCCCGCGAGAATTGATATGAGAATGAAGTTCTCGGGAAAACCATCAAGACGGAATTTCACTGAGAAAATAATGGAAAATACGGCTGTTATGAGGGTTCCAGCACCCTTGACCTTTGGAACCATCAGGGAAAGGAAAAGAGCGGGAAGTGCAAGATAAAGGGCTGGAAGAACGTACTGTGGTATTCCTCCTGTAAAGGCTATTCCCAATGCAGTTGAGCCGATCCATGAAAAGTACGCCAGTAAAGAGATGTATTTCAGTTTGGAAACGGACATCTGCTCCAGTCCAACTCCAAGCGCATACACCTCATCTGTAAGAAGGGGGCCAAGGGTAAAAACATCCTCCTTCTCAACTTTTTGAAAGTGCTCTTCAAGATGAGGGCCGTAAATGGAATGTCTGAGATTCAGAAGAACTGCGGTAAGAACCAACGTCAATGGTTCAAGGCCGATTGACCAGAAACCAATAAAGGCAGATTGTACCGCCCCGGAATAGACTACAAACGAAAGCAGCAGGGTGTAGTACCATGGGATATGAATGGCTGTGGCCAGGACTCCGTAGGCGATTCCGGATGGTATGTATCCCGCCAGCAACGGGAACAACCAGTTCATATCCTCTTTTCCAGTCATAAGGCAGGAATAAATCGTGAATTAAAAGAAATAATTATGTGGAAAACTAGTTCCCCAAAATGGGGATTGAAAAATGATGGATTTCCCTAAAATTAAGGGAGATGTCAATTGTGTTTAATCAGCATTACCGTGTTCGTGGTACTGTCTGAGGTGAATTTCATCCGGACTGTAACTGTATTGTGTGGCATTCTTTCTGGCAATATAGTTGTGGAGAATTTCGTTTACCTTTTCAGGTGTGTTT
>JBJKQJ010000121.1:0-6480 GCA_046705445.1 Thermoplasmataceae archaeon | reverse complement strand
CCGAAGGGACAGAACTTCACTGATTCCACAGGGCCTGACAGAAGTCTGGTTGACCTCAACAGGCCGTCACCCCCGCATATAGACTTCGGGTAACAGGGAGAGCCTAACTCCCCGGCCAAGTCCGGCTTCTTGAAATGGGTAACTGCTTATAAAACATTTTCAACATGCCTAGGTTGTAATTATTATACCTGATGTATAAGAGGTTCTTTTATGGTAATCCCAATGACCCTTTAAAGTGGAAACCCGGGAAAATTTCAAGGCATTGGTGGGTAAATTGTTCCCCGATCTGCATATTGCAGAAATAAAGGAAATAGATATTGGCTGGTCTAGCTATATTTTGGAAGTGAACGGCAAGTACATTGTGAAAGTGCCAAAATCAAAGGAATCAGCAGAAGGGATAGAAAAGGAGATGTTAATCACCAATGCACTTCGCAATATGATTCCTTTAAGTATTCCCCACTATATTTCCAGTATTTCCACTGATACCCTGGTAGCTGCGTCATATGAACTCATTCAGGGATCAATGTTTACCACCCAACCTGTTCAGGAAGAATTCAGAATCATCAATCCCAGCCTGTATCGAGATAGCTCTTTTCTTAGAGGGGTTGCAAAACAGATCGGAGAAACTCTCCATTCGATTCACTCAATACAGCGTGATGTTGTTGAACCAGTCCTGAAAAGATTCATCACTGACACTTGGGAGGAGAAAATGTCAGGGTGGTTCCAGGAGTGCAGGTCTATTGGAGAAAAGGGCCTTTCTCATGATGATATAACAGTATCACGCCGATTTCTTGATGCACTTGAGGAAGCTTTTCTCAACATTAAATTCGAAGAGAAATTCATCCATGGAGATTATGGCGGATGGAATATGCTATTCGATCCAGCGACCTTACATTTCACCGGCCTCCTGGACTGGGCTGATTCAAGAATTGGAGATCCTGCCAAGGACTTTACAGAGCTGATCTACGACTTCGGAGAACCTTTTGTGAAAGATATACTTCATTACTACGGTGAGACTGTTGACCCTACTATTATTGAAAGGGCTGAACTTTATCTTAAGCTCGCAGGTTTTCAGGATCTGGATTATGGAATGAGAACCGGATCAGAATTTTTCTTGGAACGTGGCAAAAGGGATATCCTCAATGAATTGAAAAATTTCAGGTAAATAAAAGATTTTAAAGATTAAGAAAGAGAAATTTCAGACCTGGAAATCCAGATCAAGATTCTTGGTCTCGACGCCTGCCAGGAACCATATTACCGCCCCTAAAACTCCCAATCCCCAAAGTATAACGTTGGATAAGATCTGCTGGTAAAGTGTGAAGTTCGCAAACAGGTAAATTGAGATAGGATATGCGATCATTGGAACAAGGCGAACAAATCCGATTGCCTTTCCCCTGTTCTTTGTTGTGAAAAGCTCCGGTTCCAGCGTAGTTCTTGTTGCCCAGGCGAACTCACTGAATGCCATATTTATGAATAGCAGGGGGACGAAAATATACAGATTCTGCAGTTCGTTGACCACGGCAAGAATTGCAAGGACTGAGATGAACCCGCCAGCGTATGCAAAAAGAGAATAGTTCTTTCGGCCTCTTGAAATAAGCTTGGCTGCGATTGGTCCTGCAATTGAAGAACCAAGAAGACCAAAAAACACCAGATAGCTCACTACAACTCCCGTAAACTCATAGTATGGAACGATGTAGGCCATGAGCCCAAATGTTAGATACTGTGACAGAGCCAGAAAGGCGAGCACGGAATAACTTATAGCTGGACTGACCTTGCCCACCGGTTGGTTCCCGTTGGGATTGAGTTCAAGTTCCAGTTTCCTGGCCTGATCCTGAGCTTCATCTTTTCTGCCATTTGAGTCCAGCCATCTGTACGATTCAGGTAGCCTGAACCTAGAGTATACTATAATACCGATAAGGAGTAGTGAAGGGATGAATATGGCCAGCCTTTGAACCAGTATGCCAAAATTGCCTACTGCCACTATGATTAATACGCCTGCTATGAAAGCACTGCCTATATTGCTGAAATTCATTCCATTTGTTATAACTGCCCCTCTCTGTGAAGTATTGGAGTCCTCAGCAAGTAGTGCTATGGTAGGTATTTCTTCTCCAGCTATGCCAAATTCTGAAAGTGCAATCCCAATCAGCAGGGAAAGGATGCTGAAAGAAAATGAAATTATGACAATGCCGACAATATAGAGTGCCATTGTGAGAATGAAAACCTTCTTTCTTCCAATGTAGTCAGACACAAATCCCATGGAAACATTCCCTAAAAGGGCCAGCACGGGTCCTGTGAGAACAAGGAGTACTGTGGCAAAACCGGTTGCATTGGCTGCAAAAGGCCAGGACTGGGAAAGCGGTGCGATTGATGCCAGGATTCCCCATAAGAACATTCCACTGAATGTGGATGAAATCAGCGCCTTTCTGGAACTATTCATAGAGAATGCCTCCTGAAAAGTAATCCTCAAAGCTCAGTAGCAAAGCAATTCTATCATGGTTGTACGAAGAACGTGTTTTCATTTCTTCCCTCCGCCAGTATTAACTGGATCAGGTTCCAAGGGTCGACTACAGTGTAGTCCTCTCAGCCCTCTCGGGCTCCCCGAACTGAATAACTGCTAATCATTCACCCATAATTAAGCATTACTGTGCTTTACTTGAATCCGTAATCCAATGTCTTTTTGGACACAGTGGTGCAATTGACTAGACAAAGCGAAGTTTTAATTATTGAAATATACTTCATTTTAGTGAAGTTAATTTCAGATTAGGAGTTATAAAACATGAACAGTACAATGAAATCAGCAGTTGCACTTGTTGTGATAATAGCAGTAATAGGCTCAGGAATTACCGTCTATCACTTTGACGTTGCAGCAAAACATAAGGGAGTGATGATAACTGTTAACAGCGGGTACAATGGAACAAAGCCGCTTGACAGGATAGTATCACTTGATTCTGCAGCTACAGCCACCATATATGCACTTGGTGCATATTCCAAGCTTGTTGGAGGTACAATTTATGACGCATATCCACCCAATGACCACCTTCCCAATATCACTGATTATCCAACCATGAATCTTGAGGAGATCTACAATCTGTCACCTCAGGCTGTAATAGCTTTTGCGAATTACTCCGGAAGCCAGATTTCTGATCTTCTGAATGCAGGCATAGACTATGTATTTCTGAATTCAGACGCCGGGTCGAACTTCAGCATGATTGAGAAACAGAATATGCTCCTTGGCAAACTCACCGGCACGGAAACCAATGCTTCAAAGATGAACAACTGGATGAACCAGTCCCTCGCCTCCATCAATTCAACTGCAGCAAATGCTTCATCCGCCGGGGAAATAACAGGATTCTATTATCTCAGTTCCTACGGAGGCATATGGACAGCTGGCAACAATACCTTTGTAAACCAGTACTTTCAATATGCACATGTGAAAAACTTGGCAGCCCCATATCTGAGTGGATTTTACACCATTTCATCAGCGTCTGTCCTAAATGCTTCTCCCCAGTTAATCCTCCTTAATCCATATGTAAACATGAGCACACTGAATGCTCCCCCATTCAACACTTCAAGGGCGGTTGCCGACAATATGACATTTACAATTCCAAGCGATAATTTATTTTCCCAGCCAGATTTCAGGGACATATACGCAGTGCAATGGATGCTTTACAAGGCATACAACCTAACCGCCAACATCCCTCCTTTCCCCGTTAACCTGAAGTATAACCCTGATCCGATAACATTGGGATGATGTAACTGTTCTGGGACTGGTTTAACAAGGATTACCTTACGAGGCGAAAAGGCCTGAAAACCACAGGCCTGGCTATCCTTGCTCTTGTCCTGCTCCTTGTAATAATTTTTTCCACATTCATTGGCTCCGTCAGGATACCACTGGGTTATGTCATAGAAATTTATGGAAGCCAGGTCCCTTTCATATCAGGTTTTATTGCGCACCATTACAGTTTATCTGCATATGAGATAATTGTTTACCTCAGGGAACCCGAAGTTTTAGGTGGAGCAATAATTGGGATGTCACTTGGCATAGGCGGAGCTGTGGTTCAGAGTATATTCAGAAATCCCATCACTGAACCCTACATTATTGGAATTTCCGGCGGAGCATCACTTGGCGCGGTCATGGCAATCGTCTTGGGTCTCGCCATATTTGGACTTTTTACCGTTCAGATTTTCGCTTTCTTGTTTTCCCTTGCAGCGGTTTCAGTGATCTATATCTTCTCCTATAGGAGAGGAACGGCAAACCCGACATATCTCCTATTAACAGGAATTGCAATTTCATTTTTCTTTTCTTCAATTGTGGCCCTGCTTCTGTTTTCAAACTATAATTTACAGGGAGAGGCATTTTTCTGGCTTCTCGGCTCACTTGAAAATATAACCTGGACCACTTTCTACCCTGTTTTCGGCATAGTGGCAGTTTCATCCTTAATACTTGCAACATTTTATCGGGAGCTCGATGCTATGCAGCTTGGGGAACAGCACGCCAGAGGTGTTGGAGTATATGTGGAGAGAACCAAACTGGTCTCTATTTCCCTGGTTACACTGAGTGTTTCCGCCGCAGTATCTGTGAGTGGCCTCATTGGGTTTGTTGGACTCATAATACCGCATATATCAAGGATCATTTTTGGTGGATCAAACCGCTTTGTGATTCCTGCCTCTGGCCTCCTGGGAGCCATATTTCTTCTTTGTGCAGATGATATAGCCAGGTCAGTGGTAAATGGCGTTGTTATCCCCATAGGCATCATAACGGGAATGATTGGCGTACCGTTCTTTCTATTCATGATGAGGAGGTTGCTCAATGGCAGAATGGAAAGTTGAAATCAATGAAATCAGTTTCTCCAACAGAAGATTCAGGCTGGAGACACTGAAACACAAAATAAAGCCAGGCACCATTACAGGAATAATAGGAAAGAATGGATCAGGAAAATCTACACTTCTGAAACTTATACATGGCGACATAAAACCTCACTCAGGGGAGATACTCATAGACGGAAAAGCAGTTTCAGACTATAGCCCTTGGACACTTTCACGAAAGATATCCTTCCTGTATCAGGAAATGTATGAGCCTTTCAGTTTCACCGTAAGGGACGTTATGAACGTTTCCGGCTATTCCAGGGAGGAGAGCGTAAGCTCTTATATGAGCGCACTGGAGGAACTTGGTATAGCCCCCCTTTCAGATGTCCAGTTCACGAGCCTCAGTGGTGGGGAAAGAAGGCTTGCGACTATTGCAGCCTCTATATACCAGGATGCTGAAGTGATGCTTTTTGATGAACCCACCACATATCTGGACATAGATAACCAGGTGGCGGTGCATGAAATACTTGGGGCCATGAAGGAAAGAGGGAAGACTATAATCATCGTGATGCACGATATCAATGCAATACAGTCCATCTGTGACGAAGTGATTATGTTAAGGTCGGGTATAGTGGTCGCCTCAGGTCCCACTGCGGATGTGATCAATGAAGAGAATTTGAGAAATGCCTTTGATATAACATTCAGGGAATTTTCATACAATTCTGAGAAAATATTCGTCCACACAGGATTTGGAAAAACGTAGGATGCCAAGTCATGAAGTTTTTTGTGCTTTTTGAGGAATTTTGCAGCAGAAGGAAAACGTGGGAGAACCAGAACGGTTCCCCTTACATATTCCTCAGGTAGAATGCTCGGTAGGAATAGGGAAAGTCTGCTGTTCTACCAGGTAGCGTTCCATTATTTCATTTGGAGTTGTTACCCTGTTGTCGACCCTGTTAATAATTGGCCTGTTGTTGTACCAGTACATGAAACTGTCGGCGCTTCCGAAAGTCCACCTGAACTTGTCATAGTTCTGCCAGAGCCTTGAGAGCGCAAGGTGGACTCTGTTACCATGCTTGTCAGCCTCAACGTTTTCAATACCTGATTTTTTCATATGGTATCTCAGATCCGTGGCCCCATACAGTATGCTAAGAACCCCGCTTCTGAGATGGACATTTTTCACGTTCAGATTGTTGTCCTTTGTGAAGTTGGTCATTGAATCCACAAGTGCCTGGACAATTTCCTTGGTGATTTTCCTGGATTCCACTATGGAAAGGATCTTCTTTGTGGCCATATCCACACACACCACTGCATATGGATTTTCCATTGATGACTGGTGGTAGTCCATGTATATTGTTGAGAGAGGCTCATCATGTGCGTGCCCCTTTCCGTTATCGTAAGTGCTTCTCTTGGAGCGGATCATGTTATGATTCCGCATGAAATTGTATATCTGATAGTATGAGACATTTCGCCCCTTACTTTTCATGAGGTAATAGATGGTCCTTGAACCTATCTTGTAGTTTACCCACAGATTCTCAATCTCTTTCGCTTCTTCCTGTGTGAGTGATGAAAACTTCCTTCTGGCATTTTCTCCGCTAACGTCTTCCTTCAATATCTGCTGCACCCTTCTGGGTGTCACATTGAACATCTTAGCGAGATCACTGACCTTGTATCCGT
>JBJKQJ010000120.1:0-3115 GCA_046705445.1 Thermoplasmataceae archaeon | reverse complement strand
AAACCTAACATGAAAACCATTGTTCCCATGTCCATATTCACCAGAATATTCCTGTAAGTCAATCTAATAGATGCTGGGATCCTCATTTGCTATTCACCACCTCGATGAAAACATCGTCAAGTGTTGCATCCCTGAGGTTGATACTCTCAATAGTGCCAACACTCATCCGCGACAGTTTCAGAATGTCTTCCAGGACCTTTGTGATGCCTCTCCCCAGTATTTTAAGGGTCTTCCCTTCCATATAGACATCCTGTGCAAGTTCAGAAGCGATAAGTTCGTCCTTGAGTTTCCTTACAAGGTTTTCCTCAGGTACACTCTCTGACGTAATCTCTAAAGTCCTTAAGCCGCCATAAGTGCTCTTTAGCTCCGAAGAGGTCCCTTCAACTTTTATCTTGCCGTTGGACATTATTGCTATTCTATCACAGATGTAATCTGCTTCTTCCAGGAAGTGGGTTGTAAACAGTACTGTCAGCCCTTTCTGTGCCCTTTTCCTGATATTATCAAGAATCCTCCTTCTCATGATGGGGTCCATTCCAACTGTGGGTTCATCCAGAAAGAGAATGTCCATGTCATGTAATAATTCCCTGGCAACCTGGAGTTTCTTTTTCTGACCTCCGGATAGCTCAAATGCCCTTGTTTTCCTCACCTCCGTGAGTTCGAAGAGCTCGAGGAGTTCTTCTGTCCTTGCCTTTGCCTCTTCTCGGGGAATCTGCCAGAGTGTGGCGTAAATTTTCATGTTTGTTTCCACCGTAGCAAAGTCAAATGACTCTTCCTGTTGCACCACTCCAACGTGCTTTTTAATGTAAACTGGACTTTTGACAGGGTCGTGTCCAAGCACATTTACCTGTCCAGATGTAGGCGGAATTAATGTGGTGAGAATTTTGATAGTTGTAGTTTTTCCGGCTCCATTTTTTCCAAGGAGGCCATAAATTTCACCTTTTCTTACTGAAAAAGAAATATCATCAACTGCCATCTTTCTTCCGTTGTACGACTTTACCAGATTGGAGACATTAATGGCATGTTCCTGGGATAGAGGCATCAACCCACATCACAAAAGCCTATAAAAAGCCTGTATAGTGTATATAGGGGATAATATCCAACCAAGCTCAACTCTGGTTGTCAGGTTAGACATGCAGTTAGCTGGTGGATTTTTATGGGCATTAAGCTGAGACAACGATATACTGATATACATCCGGATAATTAGCAACCACCGTATCATGGCTATACTAGATGCAGCAGATTCAAATGTCCCACTTTGGAGGAGGCACTTCTGGGGAAGATTCATGGGTCTTGGTCTTCTTACCATTGGAGTCGCATTCTACTTCATATGGTCAATACTTTATGGAACCTGGATTGATATCGGACTTTATTCTTTCACTATAGTTCTGGTAGTGTTTGGCCTCTTGGAATTGTGGCTTGTTCAGGAACAGATTAAACAGGAAGATAGGGAAGCTCAGAGGCACTGAAGAATCGAATCTTCGGAGACCGTTGAAATAACCCTCAATTTCCTGCAATAGTCGCCATCTGTTATTATGCATTCTGAATAAGGATGCATCTTACCGCCCATCAATCTTTCTGGGGTTTCGATATCAAAATCTTCAAGTTTCAGGACTTTTTTGTGAGATTCTTTGAAATTTCTCGTTCTGAAAATGAAGATTCTGTTGCTGTTAAAGGCAAGAGAACCATTCCTGTCATTTAGGAAATCATCGGTATTTTGAGAAATGTTGATTATTGCAGTATTGAAATGTCTTGAATGTCTTACCATCTGACTTAGTGTTTTTCCATTACTTGGGTTTTTCAGTATGATGTGGCTTTCGTCAATTAGCATTATTGTCTTTTTCCCCTGAGAGCCCACCATCAATGAATTTAGTTCTCTTAGGAGGTCAGAAATCAAATGGTCTTCACCCAAATCTTCGGAGTTTGCTTTGATGATTAAGACAGATCCAGGTATTTTAACACTGAAGGTTGGAAATTGAATGGCAGATTTTTGATGTCCCCCTCTGAGGAAATCTCTAATGTCAACTTCTGTACAGTTCGTGTCAAAAAAACTGCAGAAATACTCATTCAAAGGGTCAAAAATAATCGCCCTTTCTGCATATCCGGCTCGAATGTTTCTTGTCACCAGCAACTTTGCGAAGTATGATTTCCCAGAACCAGTCTCACCAATGATTAATGCATTATGTGAATTCTCGGCAAACATGTCATAATACACTATCCTCTCTGAAATATCGTCCACTCCCACGATAACTCCATTGCTTGGTTCATATGCTTCCCTGAAAATAGGTACAATTGTAGCGGCCTGCCTTGTATTCATAAGGTAATTGTATTTAGCATTCACATCAGGTAAAAAGAAATCCTTTATTGCACGCTTAGAACTCTTTACTCGCTTAGTTTCGATCCCTATCAGCTTAAGGTCATAGATTATGCGAGAAAGCCTTTCATTGAGTAAAACCGGATGATCTGCATAAATCCGGATCAAAATGGAGAAATTGAGTGGAGGAACCTCTTCTCTTTCATATTGGTTAACGATTGTTTCCAGGTCGCCTATTTGTCTTTTCAATCGTTCATTCCCTGAAAGTGAAGTACCGGACATCCTTAGTTCAGTCCTTCTTTCTGAAAGCAATCTCTTGAGAAATCTGGATGGGTTGGGATCTGAAACCTTCCTTAAACTGGTACGGATATCAAATGGAATTCGCGTACTTTCCAGGAGAGTGAGATAATATGGACCTAACGAATAATCCAGTTCCGAAACTACAAGTTCTGCAAAATATAGCTTAGATTTGGTATAATTCCTGCGCGGTGTAAATGTGTATTTCGATCTTGGGTCCCATTTCTTTCCCTTTTTATGAAACATGGTAAAACACCTACGGGAGAAAAGAATGTATCAATTGTTCCACATGAGATTTTTCAGTCAATTCGATTAAATTAAGTCCAAGGGTGAAAAGTGCTGATTGAAAATTAGACGATTGAGAAATTAGTTCCATTTGAGTCCTTTCTAGCGAGGAGGATTCAGTGCCCATAGACACCATTACAAAAGTCCTGTAAATGCATCCATTATATTCCGAATTACTATCATTTTCATGCATCGCAAAGAAATCGATGTTCAGTTTGCAAT
>JBJKQJ010000119.1:0-7835 GCA_046705445.1 Thermoplasmataceae archaeon | reverse complement strand
GGTCTAGGCGTGGCATCTGCAATAGTAAAGGTATGCATAACATGGGCCAGAGAAAATGGTTATGACCGGATTGATTTGCATGCATCCAGCATGGGGAAAGAACTTTACCAGAAACTGGGATTCAATCAGACAAATGAAATGCGGCTTTATCTTTAAATGCCATTTTATGCTGGAAAAAGTCACATTCATGCATTTTTTCTGGATAATTCACAAAGTTACTTCTAAGGGAACAACATGAATGATCGTGGTAACGACAAGCGAAGCCATCAGAGAAATCGTCGGGGAGAACATCCTTTATTCGATGCTTATAAACAGTGGCCTAGCCAATTACACCGGATTAGCTCGCAAGATCCAGAATCAAGTTGAATCCATGACCGGGACTCAAGTGAAGGTAAATACCATTGTGAAGGCGCTATCAAATATCAGCACTGAAAATAAAGATCAAAAAGCACTGGAAATACTAAAAAACTCCAATCTTACAGCAGAGTACAGGTACTCCGAGGAGAATGTTTCCAGCCTGGAGGGGCTTGAGGATAGGCTTTTACTCGCTGTAAGAGAAGGTGACAGCTACAGGTGCATCCTGAAATCGGGGAAATCCAGCGATCTGGCATTAATACGCATACTCCTTCCAGAAGCTGCATCGGGGGAACCTGGAATTACTCTTCTTGTGGTAGAATATCTTAATTTGTTTGGCTTGGATATCAGAAATATCTACAGGCTCGACACTGAAATCTGGTTGACCGTTAGAATGGCTGAGGCGGGAAAAGTCTTGGACAAACTTGGCCGATTCCTTTATGTTTCACAAAAGTGATATGTTTTCAGATTTGTGAACATTTAAGCACATTCATGACATTATCTTATTGGAAACATGGTCATTACAATCCTGCAGCTAATTCTTTCAGTATTATCAGGTCTGGCCGTGGGTTTCACCCTGGGGTTGATTGGTGGAGGCGGGTCAATCCTGGCCATACCACTCCTGCTTTATTTTGTTGGAATAGATAATGTCCACTATGCCATAGGTACAACTGATCTTGCAGTTGGTGTTAATGCCTATATTAACTCAATTTCACACCTGAGACATTCCAAAGTGAACATAAAGGCAGGAATCATTTTCTCTGCGATCGGAGTTCTTGGAGTGATTATTGGGAGCTCTGTAGGGCTTCTTACCAAGAGCAATCTCCTTCTAATTCTCTTTTCTTTCCTGACGGTAATCATTGGTATTCTGATGTATCTGGGAAAAGGAAGAAAGAACATAGGCAGTACAATAAAACAAGATCAGATGGTAAAATCAATCAAGAAGCCTGTTCGTCTAGCAGCCTTTTCAATTCTTACAGGTTTCGCATCAGGCTTCTTTGGTATTGGTGGTGGTTTCCTCATAGTCCCAGCTCTCATTTACTCTATGGGAATGGAAATAGATGAAGCTGTAGGAACATCATTGCTGGTAGTGGGTACATTTGGCATATTTACTGCCTTCCGGTACGGCATATCTGGGAGCCTGTTATACTCAGTCTCTTTATTTTATATCTTGGGAGGAGTAATAGGAGGTATAATTGGGGCTAAGATTTCCCTGGGTATATCGAAAACCGCCCTTAGAAAAGTATTTTCCGTGATAATAATCCTGGTGGGCATTTATGTTCTTTTAAGGACTGCCCTTTAGTGCTTTCTTCACTTCAGTGAGTCATCTGGAGTCTTGAATATAATAGTAATATCAGGAATGCCATAGTTCCCACTATAACCACTAGAGGCCCTGCGGGAATTCCAGATATGACTGAAAGTAGGACACCTGCCAGTGCACTTGTCATACCAATTGCCACACTATACAATGAGTACTGGTGTATAGAAGTGCTTATGTTTCTTGCCGCGGCGGCAGGGACAATGACCACTGCTCCCACAAGAAGGGTGCCAACCTCCTTAATTCCTACTGAGACTACCGCTGCCACCAGAAGAAGGAATATGAGATTTATCCTGGAGACATTTACACCTGCAGACACAGCGATCTCTTTTGAAATCATACTGAGAGTGAGTTGTTGGTAAATTTTCCTCGTGATTCCTATGATTAAAATGGAAACTGCTACTGTCAAAAGAGCATCAATCCAGGTGACTGTGGCAATGTCTCCAAACAGTGCCTCCAGAAGATCCGGTTCAGGGGTTATAAGCACTCCCACCGCAAGGGCCAAAACAAATATTACGCCAACAATGGCCTCTATTGCTAGAGTTGAAACTTTTTCAATATACCATGTGGCTATTATTGCAGTGGCGACAAAAGCGAAGGCCCCCAGAAAGGGATTGAAATTGAAAATAATTCCTAAAGCCAGTCCGGGTAGCGCCACATGTGAGAGTGCATCACCCACTAGAGCCATGTGTTTGGATACCATTATGGACCCTACATAACCTGCTGCAGAGCCGGCTGCAATGGCTACAATAATTGCATATGGCAGATTCCCGAACAAGTTTATCAGTCTCCATTTTGCATTGTTATGACTGGACTTTCTGGAACCGTTCTGTACGTGCCTGACATGATATCCATAATCTTGTCGTGTTCCATGCCTGAGGCCTCACCGAAATAAATCTGGCTCCTGTTCAGCCCCAGTATATAGTCAGTATAATGCATTACAACGTGATGGTTGTGGGTAATAAGCAACACCGTGATCCCAAGTGTCTTCTTCATCTGGTTGATCTTTTCGTATATAGGCTCTTCTGCTCCAACGTCCACCCCTGAGGTCGGTTCGTCAAACAAAAGTATGTCCGGGTTATCAATTATAGACCATGCCAGGAGCACTCTCTGCAACTGTCCTCCCGAAAGTTTGCCCAACTGCATTCCAAGTATTTTTTCCTCCAGACCCACCGTCTTCAGGCAGCTTCCGGGTTCAATTCTACACTTCAAGTTCAGGAATTCCCTGACCGTAACAGGGAGATCAGTTGTTAAGAGACCCTGAGGAACATAACCCATTTTAACTCCTTCTTTCCACCTAATGTTTCCAGAATAAGGAATTAACCTCAGCAAGGCACGAAAAAGGGTGGTTTTCCCAGCTCCATTCGGACCCACAATGGCAATAACCGTTCCTTTTTTCACATAGAAATTAATGCCATCCAGAATCTTTGTATCCCTGCTCTTCACCGTGAGGTCTGTGACCTTGAGGATTATGTCGCTCCCAGAAATTCTATGTGGTTGGGCATCCGTGTTATCTGCCATTGAGATCATTATAATATGGTGCTTCACGCTAAATGTTGTATATCTAACATTTTAGGTAAACAAATACCAGTAAGCAAGTCAGAAGCAACTGCCAGTGGCAGAAAGCTTGAATATCTCAGTGCTTCGTCTTGCACTCAAATACCAGCAACGCGAAAATTTCTCATGATCACGAAAACATGAATTTCCGGGAATCTATATTATCTGTCCAATGGGCAGGCAAAAGATCGCGTTCGCTTTTCTCAAAAATTACCTCTAATATTTTAGGTTTCGGCTATTTCATCTTAGAATTTATGTAAACCTCATGGTGGCCATGGATATTTTCGACAGGTTCCTGTTCGCTTTCACCATCGGTTCTCACATAATTCTAGTTACAATGAGCATCTCTCTCATTGTTCTGATTTCTGTGGCACAGTTTATTGGAATTAGGAATAATGATAGTTATTATCTGACGCTCTCCAGTCGGTTGACCAAGGTATTTGTCATATCTTTTGGGGTAGGAACTGCCAGCGGCATAGTCATGGCGGTGGAAATGGTGAACCTGTTTCCTGTATTCATGACACTGGTTTCCAAGACTGGAGTCATTTCTCTTTTCTATGCTGAGGTATTTGCATTCTTCCTGGAGACCATTGCGCTTGTTCTTTACGTTTATTACAGGAATGCTTTCCGGGGGAAGTACACTCACTGGATTCTCTCACTTTTTATAGCACTTGGCACCATTGGTTCGGCCGTGTTCATCACAATGGTGAATGCATGGATGAACAGCCCCAATGGATTCAATTTCCAGGCATTCATTGCCACTGGAGAAATTACCGGAATTCAACCTTATGCACCCTTCATAACGCCGACGACTTTTGCCCAGATAGCCCATGTGGTTACCACTACAATATTCACAGGTTCTATGGTCGTGGCAGCATATTTCTCCTTCAAATATCTTCGCACAGAAAATAAGACCGAAAAGACGTTTTACTCCAAAGGCTTGAAGCTTTCCTGGGCAGTAGCGATAACAGGCATAATACTTTCGGGAGCCACCGGAAGCCATGAAATGGGAGTTCTGTTGATCAACCAGCCATTGAAGTATGCAGCCCTTGACCTAAACCTCTACCCAGGAAGCGGGATGCCTGAGAGGCTGTTCGGTTTCCTGCAGAATGGCCAATTTGTCTGGGGGCTGGAGGTACCCAATATACAGTCCCTTCTTGCATCTTTTGAGACTGGAATTACCAATCTGCCCGGCCTCACTCAGTTCCCCAATAATATATGGCCACCTCTTTACGTTCACACCAGTTTTGATGTCATGGTTACAGGAGGTTTGCTTCTTGGCCTTTATATGTTTATTGTAGGCCTGCTATGGGTCACAAAGAGAACGATGCTTACACGGAGAATTGTTCTGAATCTGCAGATTGTGTTTGCAGTCCTTGCTTTTGTTGTATATGAACTAGGTTGGATGACTGATGAAGTTGGAAGGCAGCCATGGATTGTTTACAACATAATGCTTACAGATTCAGCAGCGAATTATACTCCATCTCTTCTGGTTCCCGGCCTTCTGATAGTTGTTTTCTATTTCATTGTGATTCCTGCTACTTTCTACTTCTTCGCGAGAGTTTTCAACACAAATACTGTAGAGCAGGACTTGTCTAAAGAGGAACCGTCAGGGGGTGTTAACTATTAATCTCATATTTTACATAGATTTTGCTGTCTTCTCGGTGTTCGCCACATTACTGATTACTGAAATTATGGGTTCTTTACTGTTGCTCATTTCCTATGAAAAAGTGAGAAAGAAGGTTCTCAGTTATATTGTGCCAATATGGGAAGTTACCGGAACATTTGGGGCATTCTGGGTTGTTGTGTCAGATTTTGCGTTCCCAAGTATTTTAATTCCTGCAGCACACATTTTTGCAGTTGGTTTCATGCTGTTTCTCATACTCATCGTAGCCAGAAATTCAACAATTGTTTTTGGGGAATATATTATAAAACATGGCTGGCTCGACGAGAAAAAGCTTTACAAGGGCTACTCCCTGTCAACAATAATCCTTGGCCTGATTGTGCTTGTTATAGTATCAGTTTTTATCAGCGGAGCAGGTGTTGACTTAACCGGAGGGACACTTTCCATAGTGGGATACATTTCGTCTCCCGGAAGCATTCTTTTCATTGCAGGTGCCCTTCTTATTGCTCTTGGCCTGGCACCAGTATTCTTCGATCTGAGAGAATTCAGTTTTCTTTCCATACCGTCTACAACTACCGGTGTGCTTCTCTCAACAGTGGTCTATGCACTTTACTCCACGGCTCTTCTCACCCCTTATATTGCTATTCCAGCGGTGGTCACAATTGCAGTTCCCATTCTGTACTACTTGAAGTCCGGGACAAAATTGGCATCAAACAAGTTTGTTTTCATTTCACTGGTATCTCTTGTCATATTCACGCTCAATTCTACTGTATACCCCGATTCATTTGGAAGGACTGTGAATGTAGACGCAATCACCACTTCTGGCCCAATGGCTGGAGCTTTCCTGGTCATAACAGTGATCGGGCTCTTTCTGCTTTCTCTGATGATAGTGGTATATGTCCTGATGGTGCAGAGAGCGAGACTTGCAAGGGTCGGCTCAACCCATTAGGCATACCCATTTTTCTTTCTATCTAAGATGTATTCAGATAATTCTTCTCCACATATGATCTTGAAGGTATGAGAAGGGAGCACACAACGGTTCCAATTGAAAGTATGAAGAGGACATACCAGATAAGCCTGTAATCAATTGAGAATAACAGGGCAAAGGGTACCCCGATAACAATGAAAGTTATTCCCACCACTGTCCGCTGAATGGCAGCAAACATGCCCCTGTTCTCCTTCCCTATTATCTTGAGCTCATATGACATTCCTCCAGCGACAAAGATAGGCCCTGGCGCGGAAAAAGCCAGTGAAAGATAGAAAAGCACCGGTAATGAAAAATAAAAAGCCACAGCCAGGAATGCATACATTCCAAGGTCCAGCACTGCAAGAATTATTACGTATGCCTTTCCCATGTTCGGATGCCTGTCAACGTAAGTTTCACCATAAAGACCAAATGGAACAGATACTGCAAAACCCACGCCAAGCGCAAGAATGGCGTAGAGAGGTTCTATGCCAATCTGTTGCCCGCTAATGATGTAGAAGTAGGAAACAACATACACCCCAATGGCCATGAAAATCTTAGTAATCAGTATGGGGGCAATAAACCTCATTCTGTGCTTCAAAGCTGAAAGGCTTTCTATAAATCCCGGTCTCCTGGTCCGTTTTTCCTCTTCCCTGACCATCTTCCTGTTTTCCGGGAAAAGTAAGAAGAAAGCAGCAATGGTGGATAAAAGCAGAATCAGGCCGGATATGAGGTAAATAATCCTGAATGTAGAGAAGAATATGGCACCTACAACAGTAAACATTGCCACTGCTCCCCCCAACATCTCCATAAGGACGATCCTGGAATAGTGCTTGCCTATGATCGAGAGGCGAACGGCCTTTCCAACAAAGGAGGATAAGGACGATTTGAAAGTGTTCTGGGAAACAAGCACAATTCCTATTAGAAAACTCATGAGGATGCCGGTGAACGAATAGAGGGTCAGCGAGTTCAGGAAGATAAGTATGACACTGACAGAATAGATCGCTGAACCTACAATCATTAAGCCGTATGACTTTCCCTTGTCAACCAGCCTTCCCTGAGGAATCAGTATAAATAGCAACACAACCTGTCCGATGCTTGTTCCAATTCCGCCGTAGAGAATTGGAATATTGCTTTTTTCCAGGAGAAAGAAAATTGTGTACCCGAAAACGTTCATTGTCAGCGCAAACAGAAAATTAAGAACAGACAAGGATGAAATGAAGGATCCTATTTTTTCCGTGTGTTCCCCGCTTCCTGTGTACAACGAAACTTTACCCTGAGATACTATAAAATTATTTCTTTACTTTATCATAAAATTATATGTATGCCAAAAGAGTTTCCGGAAACCCCTTTACATTTATGTATTTATCAGAAACCAGATCAGGCCCAACATTGTAACACAGATCAAACCTGGTATAGACTTCGTGGTCTGAAATCAGATATCTTCCGCCGTTATCCATAAAAAAAGGCTTTTCCGGGCTGTCTGCGGGAAGAACCACTCCGTCGGATATAGACAGCATCCTGCCCAGTACGCCCTCCTCAATGTCAGAAGCAAGGACCACCCGGGAGGCTCCTGATATCAGGGAGTCCATCAGATCTTCCACTCTAACTGGAAAATTGACTACAACTGGTTCAAAAAATTTAGAAATCCTTCCATAGAGTTTGAAGTTGAACTTGCTTCTTCTGATGGCATCAAGGTCGCAGACCATTATTTCTTCCCCTTCAAGTTCCTCCAGTGGGATACCCGTGGGGAGGCCGTGTATATCTCCGTTTTCTATGATGATGCATTTGATCTGCAATGATATAGACAGATAATGGGTGGTAATTACATTTTGCCGGGTCTGTGCCTTACTTTAGGCATTCTTGTATTTCTGAACTGGGCATTCAGGCAGGAAAACTTTGCAACTGGCGATAAATTATTAAATCATCCCTTGGATACCAAGTTGTATTGAGCAAAAGCAGGATTGTTCGCGTTTCCTCAAAACGTGAGGACAGTGGGGTAGCAGAGATAGTGGGAG
>JBJKQJ010000118.1:0-3335 GCA_046705445.1 Thermoplasmataceae archaeon | reverse complement strand
CAACTTCTCTGTTATGATCTCCCTGGAGATGTGGCTCACTTTGCCTGCATTTACTCCCGCGGGACACACATACAGGCATGCGTTGCAGTCAAGACATGAGTAGAAGCTGTCTGATACATTCAGTGTTCCATTTTCTCCCGAAGTAATTGATTTCAGAACTTCCTTTCCAGTTATGACCCTGCCCCTTGCCCCCTTCCACAGATCATAGCCTGCCGCGGGAAGGGTGGGGCATACGCTTTCGCAGAATCCGCAGCTAATGCATTTGCCGACTTCTTCCTCAAGCGATTTGATGAGTTCCTCAGTCAAACATCTTACCCCGGTTCATTATGCCATTTGGATCAAAGGCAGCCCTGATTGTTTTCATGATGTGCAGCGCCTCTTCGGAACCCGTCTCCTTCATTTCAAGTAGGAGCAGGTCCTTCTTTTCCAGCCCGATGCCATGTTCTGCTGATACTGAACCGCCATACTTTATGGAAATCATGGCAAAGTCATGCTGGAAATTCTCGATTTTCTCCATGTGCTCCGGGCTGCTCACATCCGCATATATGTTGGCATGAATATTTCCGTCTGAAATGTGGCCGAATAGTGCCACCTTTATGCCATAGTGCCTGATCCTCTCTTCGCTCTCCTTAAGTGCCTCAGGTAGTTTTGAAGCTGGGACTACCACATCGCCTATCACCACTCGTTCACTGTCGCTCCCCCTTTCGCTGAGGAGAGAGGAATAGGCGCCCTTTCTCGCCTCATATATTCGATCCATTTCCTCCTGATCAGTGGTGATGCTTGTCGTCACAGGATCAAATTGTTTCAGTATACTTTCTGCTTCTGAAAGTTCCCTCTGTATGCTTTCCCTAGTTGAAGCAAGATCCACAATAAGCATGTAGTTTGCATCATCCGGGAATTCTATCCCCCTGGTTGTTGTTAGGGAATTCATTGTTATCCTGTCCAGAAACTCCGCTATGAGCGGCGTGATTCCCTTTCCTTTCAGTTCTGAAATGGATTGCCCTACCTTATCTATGGAATCATAAAAGGCCAAAATGCGACCCTTTGCTTCAGGCAGCGGCCATATTTTCACAATGGCGCTGGTAATCACTCCGAGAGTGCCCTCTGCACCCACCATCATGGAAGTAAGATCATATCCTGCTGTTCTCTTTAGAACCTTTCCTCCAGTTTTCATTATCTTACCATTGGGAAGTACTACCTCGAGTCCTAGAATCCAGTTTTTTGTGGTGCCATACATTGAAGCCCTCAGGCCCCCTGCATTTGTTGAGATTGAACCTCCCACCGTAGCAGCAATGGAGCTTGCCGGATCTGGAGGATAGAAGAATCCATAGCTAGAAAGATACAGGTTAAAAGCTTCCAGTCTTACTCCTGGCTGAACTATTGCATACCTGTCCTCCGGATGTACTTCCACTATTCGGTCAAATTTGGCCATGCTGAGAACAACCATTTCCTTCAGGGGGATGGAGGAACCTGTCAATGCTGTGCCTCCGCCTCTGGGGACAATGGCAATAATGTTTTCCTGGCAGTATTTTACCAGTTCTACTACCTGTTCAACAGAATCTGGGATGGCCACAGCCAGGGGAAGATCCCCTTCAAAATATGAAGCGTCAGTCTTGTAGGGTATTTTCTGCTCCCTTTCTGTAATAAGGTTGCTTCCAAGAATTTTAGAAAGTTCCTGGATATGATCCATGAAAAGCTATGATTGCACCGTATTAATGATTAATGATGGCATAAATCAGCGGAGCTTGATGCAGTAAAATCTCCTTCTTGCGTCATTCATGCATATCTGGGTCTCTATGAGATCCAGTTCCCTCAGTGTTTTTATTGCATACAGCAGAGTTCTCTTGGAAAGCAAGGTCTCCTCCATGAGTTCATCAAACCTTGAGATCTTTTTTTCCTTCAACACTCTCAATAGAAGTTTGGCGGAGGTGGGCATCGTCTTGACAATCTCAACTGTTTCCATTTAATGTGTCAGTGAGTGACATTATCCTATAATAACTTTGTACACCAAAACTTAAATATGAAACCATTCCAGTTATTATTTAATAACCATGCCAGCCCGGAAATGGGCTGAAAGATTTATTTGCCACCAGTTTATTTCAGAAAACCGTGCCACTGTAGCTCAGCTGGTAGAGCAGCTGATTTGTAATCAGCAGGTCGGGGGATCGAAACCCTCCAGTGGCTTTTTGAAGAAATACCAATAAACTAATTTTAAGATTTCCAGTAGATATTAATAGTTCCACGTTTATTATTCGTATGGCAAAATCCTGCCCAAATTGTGGTTATGAGAACCTAGATATTGCCATCAAGTGTGCTTCCTGCGGAACGGAATTCACGTCATACAGCAACAACTCCCCACTTCCGTTTGGCGGGAACCCAAGATTCGTGGATGGTATCACATATCTCAGGTACTACACAATAATTGGATTTATTTCCCTGGCAGCAGGCATAATATTGAATTTTGTTTATTCAGGCAGGTTTTCCTATTCGTACCTAATCGGGCCGCTGGGTGCTGTAGTTGGAGGAACTCCGGCCACCTCTGCAAATGTGACTAAACTTTTTATCTATTCTGAAATCGCGCAAACAGTTTCTGCAATACTGACCTTGATTGGATTGTACTTACTTTATAGGGGATTTTCGACCCTGAGGAATATTGATATGCAGTTTTCCATCGGCAGAACCGGAACCATTCTTGAATTTGCTGGTATGGCTCTAGTCCTGATCTTTACTTTGCTGTTATTGTCAACGTTGTCGCCGGCCGGCAATAACATCGCAACACTTCTAGGTTTTGTATTATTAGTACTGTTAGCAGCTATCCTCCTACTTGTTGGAGCAGTATTAGTTACCATTGGTCTATTCAGGGTGGGTACTCAATTTGACAATTCCATGGTACAGGCAGGCGCAATTCTGTCCCTATTCCTGGGAATTATTGGGGTAATTTTACTATACATAGGTCTCAACGAGATACTCAACCGATTGAGAAGAAGAGCAGCCAGTGCCAAAGCGGAAAAATAAGTGACCTCCCACTTGATGAGGAATTCAGTTAATTCTATCTGTAAAATTCTAACAGCGCTTATCTGCAGGTTCGAGGATATCATGCCTCCAATGTTTGCACCAATAACCTGGATAAGAGTGTACATGGCTCCCTTCAACACACTTAACGTATTTCAGGAAAGGGTTTCTTGTTAACTTTTCTCATGGATTTTACCATTGCCCTCTTGCGTTCCCTGTATGCTTTCCACTCTGGTGAGAATAATCTGTAATGCCTCTTCACGTAATTCTTGTTGTCCAGCGGAGGTTCCATGAGGAGGTAATATTTCTTGATGTGCACATAC
>JBJKQJ010000117.1:0-2610 GCA_046705445.1 Thermoplasmataceae archaeon | reverse complement strand
AGTTAATATAAATATTTTCAGGCTAAGATAAAGCGACAACCAGATCACTCACTGTGACCTGGTTGCTGCGTCTCTGTAGCCCAGAGCATTTGCGAACTGTACATCCTCAGACGTGATCTTTATCATTGCACCCGGGGCGAGAACTTCGAGTTTATGTCCTATTAAACTGGAGCCTCCTCCAACTGGTATAAGTGCAGTTATCCTGTCAAGTTCTTCTCTGAGGTTTTCTCTAAGCTTATCAAGGATCTTTGCTGCCAGATTGTTCAGAATTGGTTCTGAAACCTTAGGTCCGCCAACCTCTCTTTGCTTAAAGACCACTGTCTGGGAAATAGCTTCTCTTGCTATATCTGTAGGAACTATGAAACCTGTTTCCTTTGCAATGGACTTGCCAATGCCTGAAACAACATCCCCTATACCAGCTTGGATACTGAAGGACATTTCCACTACAGGTTCCATGTTCTTCAGGTTAACTGTCAATACATCAGTAGTTCTTGAACCAATATCAATAACCACTCCGTATCCGTACTGTGTTTTTATAAGACCCTGATCGAGAAGGAACAATGCAGCTCCTACACCCTGTGGTCTCATAACGAGTCTAGAAATCTTGAATTTCCTTGTCTCTCCAGATACGTCCTTAATTGTCAGGTCCTTTCCCTCAAGAAATTCCTTTGCAGCAGCAACTTCGTGCTCAAAAGTACCAAGAGGTGTTCCACTGCCTATTGTAAGTTCTACTGTATTCCCATCTTTACCTGCACCGCTGACCCAAAGTGCTCCTGCAAGAAGTGGAAGTGAATCTGGATCAGAAAGTCTTCCGTCTCCCTGTGGTTCTCTTACACTTGCTCCAGTTGCATTCTCACCAAAGAAAAATGGCTCGCCGTCATCTATTGTAAGGACTGTGGTAGTTCCTCCAAATCCCCAACTTTTAGATTCAGTGGGGGCCCATCTGGAGGGGAACTTCTCTCTGCTACCATCGCCCCCAATCACTTTTGTGTCTCCATATCCCAAGTCGATTCCGATTGTTATCAAACATCCTCACCTGTTTTCCAAAAACCTGAAACAAAAAGCTGAGTGCTCGATACTCACATCGAGGCTCCTTTCATCCATAGTGGAGAAATTGAGTATCTCTGGTGTACATTGTACTCTTATGCTGTTCTGTTCCAAGCTACCAACAATTAGCAAGATCGCATTTAAATTTTTGCATTGTATTTAGACAAGTTCGTCACAGCTAAATAGGAATTTTCTAAGTCCCATAAAAAAGTATACCTTAGATACATTTTTGCGCTGTTTAGCTTACTTTTCAGCTTTTATTCAATATTTTTGATGTCTTTTAAATATTTATCAACCATTACAAGGCATGGATCCCATAGTTGAGAAAATTTTTCACCATTCGCAGGAAGTGGGTTCTAAAGCTTTGGAACTCAGGGTGCTGGAAGAGATAAAGAAAAGAATTGCTGACTCAATAATCACTTCATATGGTGCGATGAATGCTCCCCCTGTTGCAATAGAAAAAAGGGCCCTTTTACCCTCCTCTGGAAAATATAACTCTCCAGTCTATTTCACAGGGAAGGATTCGTCTATTGAGAATGCAACTTTCATAAATGGCTCCATGACGCGGTACCTTGATTATAACGACACATATCTCTCAAAAGAGGCACTTCACCCCTCAGATAATATCCCTCCGCTTCTGTCCTTAGGTTATGCAAAGGATACCGATGGAACTGCAGTGGCAAAAGCTGCATCTGTGGCTTATGATGTGGTTGGCGCACTTTCTGATGCTGTATCAATCAGAGACAGGGGTTGGGATCACGTGGCATATATCTCAATTTCTTCTGCCTCGGGAATTGGAAATCTTCTGGGCTTTGATGATAAGAAATTCGAGAATCTCCTAAACCTGGCAATTAATAACAATGTAAGCCTGAGGCAGACCCGAGCGGGTGAATTAAGTATGTGGAAAGGTTGCACTGCGGCAGACGCAAGCAGGAATTCTGTATTCGCAGCCCTTCTTGCTATGGAAGGTTTTACCGGGCCTTCGCCTATTTTTACAGGTGAAATGGGTTTCTTCCAGCAAGTGTCAGGACCTTTCGACCTTGAAATCGGCGAGGGCAAAGTGCTTAGAACAATGATAAAGAATTTCCCTGTAGAGTATCATGCAATGAGCGCTGCGGAAGTCGCGCTCAATCTCAGGGAGAAAATTAAGGGAAAGATAAAAAGAGTCAATGTTGAAACCTTCGAAGTTGCACATAAGATAATAATCAAGGATCCAGAGAAACTCAGGCCAAAAACAAGGGAAACCGCTGATCACAGCATGCCTTATATTGTGGCCTATACGCTTAAGAACGGGGCGCCGACCCCTAATGCATATGATGAAGTTTATCTAAAGGACAATGGGATACTGAGCATCATAGATGCTTCCAAATACACTGTAACAGACAGATTCAATGAGATGTATCCGGAGAACCTGCCTGTGAAAATTGAGGTGGTGACAGATGCCGGAACCTTTGAGGAAGAAATGGATGTCCCCAAGGGACACTTTAGAAAACCATATTCCTGGGATGACCTTGAAAACAAGGGAAAGCTTGTTATGGGAGAGAATAACTCAAAAATTCTCAT
>JBJKQJ010000116.1:0-4527 GCA_046705445.1 Thermoplasmataceae archaeon | reverse complement strand
GAGAGGAAATTCATACGAATGTACGTGAATCCCCTCTCAATTGACTTTGGGGAAAATGGCAGAAAAGCTCTTGACTTATATTACAGCAGAGCTTTCAAGATGAATCTCCTTAAACCCTTTGAACTGGAAATTATCTAAATAAACCTCAGGAAAATGGCAGTTGCGATTAGCACTGCCCCAATGAGGTAGTCTATGTATTTTGGCGGAACTTTAGATATAGCTTTTCCAAGGCTTTTCTCAGCGAGCATGACCATGGCAGTTAGGGAAATAGCGCTTGAAGCGGCGAAGATTACGAGTATGGCAGTTATCTGCACATTGGAAAGCGAGGCCGCCGAGACAACAATGGGCATGAGTGAGAAATCAGGAAATGCGCTTAATGACAGCACAGTCGTTTCAGTGACTGCTGAACCTGAAGATTCTTCCTCCCTGTAACCGTTAATAATGAAGTAAATACCAATTACCAACAGCAGGATTTGCCCAAATATAATCAGATCACTGACATAATCATGGATTAGAACTAAGCCTGCATAGAAAATAGCCAGTGCCACAGCGGTAGATGTACCTGCATGAGCCAGGCCGAGTGATGCTGCAACCGAATATTTTTTTGTTCTGGAATATGATCTTGCAGTTGAAATCACTGTGAGGGGCAACCAGTGATCAGGCGCCATCATATGGAATGTTGATACAAGAAGTGCCACTGTCAGCAGAACTATGAACAGACCCATCTTATACCTGAGGCGTTACATTTTAAACTTTTTTCCCGTCAAAGACCTCAATTGTAGCTCGCGGTTTTTCGGATACCCGGGGAGGGGAATCCTGAGGCATATTCGCGGTCAATGCCTAACCGACAAACATTTACGGCAGGGGAAGAAAGAAGTGTTATAATATGTCAAATGACCATATGCAGAAATTTAAAACTTTTACGCGTATTAATGCATGATTGAAATGACATCTCTGCAGTGGGTAAAGGATGAAATAAATGAAATGAAGGAAGCAGGGAGATATGTTCCCATCAAGATTCTCCAGTCACCACAGGGGGCCTGGGTCAAAATAGAAGGCAACAAGGTCCTAAACATGTGTTCCAATAACTACCTTGGACTTGCCAACCACCCCGAGGTAAAGAAGGCTGCAATTGAGGCCATTGAGGAATATGGGGTGGGTGCCGGAGCTGTCAGGTCTATAGCCGGAACCAATGATCTTCATCAGAAACTGGAGGAGAAGGTTGCCAAATTCAAACATATGGAATCCTCACTTGTTTACCAGGGAGGGCTACTTGCAAATTCCGGCACCATACCATCAATTGTGGGGAAGCCGGACCTTGTCCTGAGCGAGGAACTCAACCATGCAAGCATTATTGACGGTGTGAGGTTAAGCTCAGCCCAGAGAGGTGTATACAAGCATCTTGATATGAAAGATCTGGATACCAAGCTCAAAGAAAATAAGGGGAAGTGCAGGAGAATGCTGGTGATCACAGATGGAGTCTTCAGCATGGATGGTGATATTGCCCCACTTCCTGAAATTGTGGAGCTTTCAGAGAAATACGGGGCAATGAGCTACGTGGATGATGCCCATGGTGAAGGAGTTCTCGGAGACCATGGCAGAGGCATATGTGACCACTTCAACCTGTCAAGCAGAATAGACGTTGAGATGGGGACTTTCTCCAAAGCTATCGGTTCCATGGGAGGTTTTGTTGCTGGTTCTGAGGAACTGATTGAATTCTTGAAGAGAAAAGCAAGGCCATTCCTCTTCAGCAGCGGGTTGAATCCCGGCGATACTGCTGCAGTGCTTAAAGCCATAGAGATAATGGAAAAAGATGACACCTATCTCAAGAAACTCTGGGAAAATGCTTCAATGCTGAGAAGTAAACTAAATGATGCAGGTTTCAACACAGGGAGTACAAAGACGCCAATTACACCTGTTATGATTGGCGACGAGAAGAAGACACTCGAACTCAGCCAGATGCTCTATTCCCAGGAAAAAGTGTTTGCTTCCCCAATAGTCTATCCAACAGTAGCGCAGGGAACTGCAAGGATCAGGCTGATGCCTTCTGCTGTGCACTCAAGTGAGGACATTGATTACGCGATTGATGCATTCGTTAAAGCAGGAAAGAAACTGGGTATTCTGAATTAAAGGTGTAAAAAGTCACTATTTTTACTCTTTAAATCCTATTATACTTAGTCGCAATCCTGTAGATCATGTGCGTATTTTGCAAGCTGGAGGTCGGAACCCCGACCTGTGAGTGCGAGTGTACCAATGACCAGGGTGAAAAAACATGCCCTGAATGCCAACACGAGCTAATGAGTTCACCTTCAAGAGTATAGGTACTTGAAAGCAAATTGGCGCCTGGCAGGTTCCTGTAAGCACTCTGCTTAACTACATAATTCACCTGTAATTTTGTAAAAGGTTTAATTTCCATATGGTATTTTCTGGAGCTTGAGCAAAAGAGCTGAAATCATCAGGGTTCCTCCTATTGGAACTACAGTATTCTCATTCAGTGAACCTCTGCTTCAAGGAAGAGTCTTGGACAGACCTAACCGGTTCCTTGTAAACATTGAGTCAGAAGAGGGTCTCCTGAAGTGCCATCTGCACGATCCGGGGAGACTCAAGGAACTCATATATCCGGGAAATGCTGTCCAGTACAGGCGAACCAATGGAATAAAGACAAAACATTCCATAACCGCTGCTCTGGATGGGCAGCAATGGATCCTTACAGATACGAGAATCCATTCTGCCATAGCATCTCTTTTCCTTCACGAAAACGTTCAGAAAGAGGTAAAAGTTGGAAATCACAGGATGGATTTCAGGTCCGGAGACACACTTATAGAAGTGAAAGGATGCACTATGTTGACCGGAGCCACTGCAACATTCCCAGATGCTCCAACAGTCAGGGGAAGGGAGCATCTCGATTTACTGAGAAATCATGTTGAATCTGGCCACAGTGCAATGGTTATAATATTGACTTTCAGAAAAGATGCTTCCAGATTTGAACCAAATCGATATACTGATCCTGCATTTGCAGATGCATTTAGAAGAGCCTTGAAAGCAGGTGTCGATTATTTCATACCAAAATTCTCATTTGAAAATGGGAAGATAAGCTACCATGGGGAAATTCATCCCACTGAAGAGTCTATCCAATAATCGGTTCCGGAAAAGTCTAAGAAAATTTCTGAAAGTGCGTCGTTTTTATACAGTATCGGAGAAATCCGAATGTTAGGCATGTGCAAACAAAACGGTTTTATCTAACTCTTGTATCTACAAGCCCGAACACTCTTGCAGTTAAAGAAAGGAACCGGGACGTGCAGATTTTTGATCCTGGGGTGCTTATTTTCAAGAGTCGTCTTTGAACATTGTTTTACGTTGATTTCAATGAAATACAATCTGAAAGAAATAATTCTGAACGGTTTAAACCGGGAGGTGAGAATATGGAACGTTATCTGATCCTCGAAGACGGTACTGTTTTGAAGGGAGTTGGATTCGGATACCTCGGTGAATCTTATGGTGAAATCGTCTTCACCACTTCCATGACAGGCTATCTGGAATCAATAACCGATCCTTCTTACAGGAACCAGATTCTGACATTTGCCAGCCCCACAATAGGCAATTATCCAATATCTATGGGCTCTTTTGAGAGTGATGAGGTACAGGTTTCAGGAATAGTTACAAGGGACGCGCACGCACAGTTGATGATTGATGATAGCTGGCTAGAATTTAACACACTTCTGGAACAACATAAGGTTCCTGGGCTCGACTTAATCGATACACGGTACCTGGTGAGGAAGATAAGGGAGAAAGGTGTTATGCGCGCCTATATCTCATCGGACAGCCAAGTCCCTGAAAACTTCCCTGATCCAATGGCAGAGGACGTTGTCTCAAAGGTTACCTGCAAGAATGAGTACAAGGTGGAATCAGGGAAGAAGAAGAACCTCCTCTTCATAGATGTTGGTGCAAAGAAGAGCCTTGTGAAAGAGATGGCCCAGGTGGCCAACCTGCATGTTGTTCCATACCATGCTGATTTCAGCAAAATGACCAACTATGACGGGATCTTCATTTCCAATGGCCCGGGAGACCCCTCTCATGAATCACTTTCCCACCTCACAAAATTCCTGAAGGAGAAGTCAGAGGATGTTCCAGTCTATGGCGTATGCCTCGGCCACCAGCTAATATCACTTGCAATGGGTGGAAGGACCCTTAAGATGAAGTTTGGGCACAGGGGGTCAAATCACGCGGTCACAGATGGCAGGAAAATATACATAACGTCCCATAACCACGGTTATGCAGTTGATCCAGCTTCTCTGGAACATACTGGCCTGAAAGTTGTACAGTGGGACATCAATGATAAAAGTGTGGAGATGGTAAAACACCAGAGCCTTCACATGTTCAGTGTGCAGTACCACCCCGAAGCTTCTCCCGGTCCACACGACTCAAGATGGTTCTTTGAAATGGTGAGCAAAGACCTGGAGGGACAATAATGCCACTCGACGCCTCCATCAGGAAAGTGCTCGTTATCGGATCAGGACCGGTTGTTAT
>JBJKQJ010000115.1:0-5078 GCA_046705445.1 Thermoplasmataceae archaeon | reverse complement strand
GTCTTACCCCAATTTCTGACCCAACCGATAACAACGACTGTGCATCGCTGGGAGCGTGGAGGACGACGCTAGCCATACGATTAAAGTTGTCAATTAAAATGGTAAGTACCAAGAAGGTTGGGTACCTGTGTTTGCGTCTATTTGAAATATGCGCATGAAATTTTTCGTTAACCTTCTAATATTTCTTTCTTATATCCTATCAAATAGGCGTTTTCCAGCAATATTAGACTTCAAAATTTTTGTAAGGGCTTAGACACTGCGAGATAATTTTTATTAGGAATAGTGACAAAAGAGTAGTGCACATCTTGTTTAGTGTTCAATATCGAAAAATGTCGAATCATTTCAGAAAAAGTGTGAGACAAATAGGTCTCTACAATTTATCAAGAAATTCTTACGTGGAAAAGGAGTGGGCCCGACCGGATTTGAACCGGTGACCTCCTCCGTGTCAGGGAGACATCATACCACTAGACTACGGGCCCTAAAAGTGATCCTTCCCGGATCTGATAACGAATATCAGTCCGGGAGTTTTCAACACTGATTTTCAGTAGCTATTTAAGAGTTTCATTTGACAGTTCAGTCTGGCTAATCTCCGAAAGAAATTAAATGTGGCTGGTATTAGAGTGCTATGTCTGACCTAGTTCTCCTTCACGGTGGCGCAGGCGCTGGCGAACCTCATGCTGAACTTATGGAAAGTTATGCTAAAAAGGCTTTTTCAAGTAAAATGGGAGATCCTGTGGATCTGGTATGCGAAGGTGTAAGACTTCTAGAAGATGACCCAATCTTCAACGCAGGCACAGGTTCTGTAAAGAGAATAGATGGTTCAATACAGATGGACGCTGCCGTTATGCACGGAAATAGCATCGGTGCTGTTTCAGCAATAGAGAGGGTCAGGAATCCAGTGTTAGTTGCCAGAGCTGTAATGGAGGAGACGCCACATGTGCTTCTTACAGGAGATGGTGCTCTGAAGTTTGCAAGGGCATTGGGGTTCGAAGATCACAACCCATCCACTCCAAAAACCGAAGAAATATGGAAGAAGACGGTGGATTTCTTTAACGGCAAGAACGTGGATCTACCTGGAAGGTACAGGGACTACTACAGGTTTGCCAAGGCTTTTGGATTTCCCGAGCCGAAGGATACGGTGGGTGCAGTGGCCAGAGTGAACGGGAAATTCGCGGCAGCGGTCTCGACTGGCGGGGCATCTCCAATGATGAGAGGCAGGGTGGGTGACACTCCTCTTCCCGGTTCTGGTATTTATGCCGGTCCAAATGGCGCAGTTGTTGCTACCGGAATAGGAGAGGAGATAATCAAGAGGATGATGTGCTACGACATATACATCCAGATCGGCACCAAGCCCCTGAAAGAAATTTTGAAGAACAAGGTGAGAGAATTTGGTGACATTCATGTTGGAGTCATCGCAGTTTCGAAGGACGAGTACGCCTTTGAAACAAATGCAACCATGCCTGTGGGTGTGGCCCAATCCTAAACGTTAATTCTGTAAACCTAATTTTAAACCCACTCTCTAATTGATTGTTTTTATTATTTGTACTAGTTAGTGTCAGACAACAGTCTTAATGTTTATAAGTGAGTAGATTATGCATCCTGAAATGGAATTTGAAAAATTCAAGACCATGCAATTTCCCCGGGACGTATATGTGGGCCACGGAGTATTGCCCAATATTGTGCCGGTTGTGGGAAGATACATGCTGTCTGGTTCCATTATTATAGTTACAGGAAATATTACTTACGGCCTCGCTGGTCAGGAGGTTGAAAACATCCTGTCCGATGCAGGTTATGATGTCCATGTCATAAAGACTGGAAGGGCAGATACAAAGAATCTCGAAACGATTGAGTCAATCGCGAGTGAACTGAAGGTTGGACTCATTGTCGGGGTTGGAGGGGGCACGAAGATCGACCTCGCCAAGAAGACTGCCTATGATTTTAACGTTCCATTTGTTAGTGTACCGACTTCACCAAGCCATGACGGGATAGCATCCCCCAGAGCCTCAATTAAAAGGCCTGGCTCCACATTCTCACAGGAAGGTTCCATGCCTATTGCCATTATAGCTGATACGGCAGTTCTTTCCAGGGCTCCTTACAAATACCTGAAAGCAGGTGCTGCTGATGTAATCTCCAACCTAACGGCACTCCTTGACTGGAAACTTTCAAGCAGGTTGCATGGGGAGGAGTACAGTTCCAGTGCAGCCGCCATTTCAGAATATGCTGCCAGGGAACTGCTTGAAAAGAGCCATATGGTCCTTGAGGGAGTGGAAGAGTCAGTCTGGCTTGTAACAAAACAGATACTTGCTTCAGGCACAGCCATGGCCATTGCGGGCTCATCCAGGCCAGCCAGCGGAAGTGAGCACCTTATTGCACACGCCCTTGAAATGACAAATCCAGGTGAGTCTATTCACGGAGAACAGTGCGCAATTGGCTCTGTGGTATCCATGTTCCTACACGGCGGGGACTGGCAGCAACTCTCTTCAGCATATAGCAGGATGGGACTGTCAGTACGGGTCAAGGATTACAAGATACCGGATTCCGTAATGATCAAAGCGCTTGCCAGTGCACACGGCATAAGACCAGAAAGGTACACTATACTTGGGGAAAAGGATATTAGTTTAAATGCCTCAGAAAAAGCCCTTGAAATCACAGGAATCATCTAACGGTGCACGCAGTATGCCAAAGATATCTCTTATCGGTGTAGACTTAGCTAGGGAGGGCCTTGAATTTACTTTTTCTGGCCCGCTGGTCGGTTGTTCAGAATGCCGGATCAAGAATGTCTGTTTCAATCTGGACCCAGGTAAGACTTACAGAGTTCTAAAGGTGCGCGACAAGGAAAATCCATGCTTCGTATTCAACAAGGACAAAGTGGCTACGGTGGAAATAGAGGAAGTGCCGGAAGTGGCACATATGCAGTACGGAAAGAAGCTGCAGGAAGGCTCATCCGTTACTCTGAAATCTGTAAACTGCGACCACATAACCTGCCCACATATTGAAAAATGCAACGTACTCCACATGAGGGATGGAACCAGGGCAGTAATAAATAAGGTTGAAGACAAGCTTGAATGCCCCAAGGGCTATGACATGAGAAAGGTTTCAGTCACCATTCAGTGACTGAGTTTATTTCTTTACAAACCTGTGCCTTTCGAAGAATATTTCTACATCTCTCCCGTTTTTCATTCGCACTTCCAGTTCCATTTTTAGATCATTGCTGATGGTGTAGATCTGGTCCTTCTCTATTATTATGGGGAGGGTAATGTGAAATTCATCACTTTCAAGCTGCATGTTCAATATGCCTTCCTGGCCATCAGAAATATTTACCCTGGTATACCCTCTGAAATCTTCATAGTAACCCTTCAGCTTTTCCCTAGTTTCTGAAAGCTTTATGAAAGGAAGATCCTGGGGGCTTGCTCCCTCAATGAGCAGAGAAAGTGCATACATTCCAATCTTGGAGTTTGGGGCATCGGAAGTATTTGCGCCTATTGAAACTGCAACGTTGAGGTCAGGTATGAATCCAACAAAACCAGAAGATGCTGCCACGCTTCCAGAATGCATGATAAGAGTATGGCCAAAGAAATCCGACATGACCATCCAGCCGTAACCATAATTGATGGGGCCAAAATAACTTCCAAAGGATGTTTTAATCCTGGGTTCAATCAATTCATGTAGGCCTTTTTCACTCAATAATTTCTGGTCTTTCCTTTCGGAAGTCCAGAGAGAAAGGTACTTTGAAAGCTCAAGCGAACTTGTAACAAGTCCTCCCGGGGCATGACCGGTGGCTTCATCAGATAATCTGGATGGTGAATTTGAACCATCTCTCTGCCTGTAGTATGGAGTCGCGTGGTCTTCGTCATCCATCACTTCCTTTTCATAGAAGAAGGCTCTCTCCATGCCAAGGGGTGTCAGTATATTATCGTGGACATACTTTGAAAATGGTTTTCCTGAAACAATCTCAACTATTTTCCCCAGCATGGTGTAGCCTTCATTCCAGTAAAAGAATCTCTTACCCGGTGGGCTGTGCCTCTCACTGCCTGAAGCATTCATGAGTTCCATGAAGTCGTTAAAATCGGTCATGGGAATATAACTGGTATCTGAACCGGTTTCCCGGAAGAGCATTATTTCAGACGCATTTATGGCAGGTATGCCGCTGCTGTGCGACATGAGATGCGATATTGTTGTGCTTTCTGAAGCAGCATCTGGATGGAAATCCTCGAGATATTCTCTCACAGGTTTGTTAATATCAATTAGCCCTCTTTCAGAGAGCTGCATTATTGCCATGGAAGTAAAGGACTTTGTCACTGAACCAATGCCATAAATTGTGTCTTCAGTTGCTGGTTTGCGTTCTTCAATATCCCTGTGCCCATAACCTCTTGAAAATACTACTTCCCCATTATGTGTAAGAGTCAGGGAAAGTCCTGGTACACCAGCTTTTTGCATGGAATAAGAAACGAAGCGATTGAGGGAAGTTGCGTCATATTCCTTTCCTGCCTTCAGACGGCCATTGTTTTCACTCATGATAGAGGTAATAGGATGCAAAGGATATTACAATATTTCTATAGTTTGGACTTTGTCTCGGAAAATAAATCTGGCGGCGTGTTTTAAAATCAAATTATATCAATTGAATAAAAGATAGCGACATCTCCCGGGGTCTCAGGCCGGTTGGTATAGTACCTGTCGTTGTATCCGCAGATTCTCAAGCCAAGGGAATTGTAAAATTCATTTGCTTCTACATTTCCGGGCTGGGTTTCAATCAATATTGCGCGTATGCCTCTTTCATGGGCTCTTTTTCTCAGTTCTTCAATCAGGGATCTACCAATACCTCTTCTTCTGAATTCTTTCCCGACAGCAAATTCCAGAAGGATTCCCGTGCTGTTCCAGTCTGAAATTTTCATTATGGCGTAAGCCCTTAAACCAAATTCATGTCTATTCTGTTCACCGACAACGAGAAAAATGGTTCTTGTGTCATGGATCTCTTCCTTAAAGTTCAATGAAGTTTTCCAGACACTTTCGGCTATATCCTGAATAGCTGGCACATCTTCCGGCAAGGCTTCTCTGGTAATCAGTTCAGTCGTGCATTT
>JBJKQJ010000114.1:0-6058 GCA_046705445.1 Thermoplasmataceae archaeon | reverse complement strand
GGAAATACCATACCGGGAGTGGAGGCAAGAATACTTGAGGAAAAGACCCATGAACCTGTTCCTGAAGGAACCACAGGAGAGCTGTTCCTCAAGGGACCAGGTATGTCATATGAATTTACACCGCCAGTGTCGGATCCGTCGGAGTATTACGTTGATGGTTTCCTGGATTCCGGTGATCTTGCAAGAATGGAGGATACGGGGCTTTTTATCGTTGAGGACAGGAGAAGGGAGGCCATAGTCTCAAAGGGAATACTTGTTAGCTCAAGAGAGATAGAAGCAACTATCGCTGCAGTCCAGGGAGTCTCGGAAGTGGCAGTGGTCGGAATAGCAAACAGCAAGGGAGAAGAGGAAATAATCGCTGTGGTTTCGGCAGAAAAGGAATCCACAGGGCTTTCAAACAGAATTCTCAAGGAATGCAGATCTAAACTGTCTTCCTACAAGGTTCCCAAGAAGATAGAGTTCAGGAACGAACTTCCAAAAACCATGTCAGGCAAGATTCTCAAGCGTCAGATCATCGAAGAGCACACTGCCCATCAATGAAAAGGTTTTTCAATGCCTAAGACTGGTGAGAAAAATGTCTGATGGCTTGCATAGGAAAAAAATAGCTATAATAGCCTTTACACTGATTTCACTATTCCTGTTCTCGAACCTTTATAATGCGGATCTGCAGTCTGGGAACCTTCAGGCTGTTTCAGCTTCTTCACAAGGGAATGCCTTGAGCGACGTATCATTCCTTGGCAGCCTTTCAAACACAAATGCCACTTATTCGGGGGACATGAATGTGCTCGTCATGTTCAATTTCTCGAACCAGGAGGCGTTAAATTCCCTTCTTAACAACCTTTCAAATCCAATGAGCCCGCAATATGGGCATTTCCTTTCCCAGTCACAGTTCAACAGCGAGTTCTCTCCCAGGTTTACAACTTATAACTCCGCCATTAACTACTTCCGCCAGTATGGTGTAACTGTGAAGGAGACTTTCGGCAACCGACTTGTTTTATCACTTCAGGGTTCAGGGGAAAATTTCTCAAAGGCATTTAACACACACATAACTTCTTCCGGATCTGGAGGACTGGCTTCATACAGCCCGGAATCACAGCCTCAACTGCCTCAGTGGCTTGCAGCTTCTGTGAGCCATGTCATAGGACTGAGCAGTGTCAGGCCACACATCAATATGAATTTCCACAAACAGGGAATATACACCCAAAACAGCAATGCTTCCGGAATAAGCTCTCTTAATGCAAAAACACAGTTTATCTACCCGGTAATGCCATCCCCCTACAACGGGGCGCAGTTGCTTTACGGCTCATATTTCCAGCCTGCCTACAATGAGACTGGCCTTCTTGGGACGGTAATGCCAACCAACGCAGTAATAGCATCTATTCTCTGGGAAGGCTCCTACACATCTGGAAGCAACACTGTCTATACCGCTCCATACAACCCTTCAGATGTTTATAATTACTTCAACCAGTCCCTTCCCAAATCACAGCCTTTGCCCAAAATTTATGGTGTCCCTGTGGGTGGCGCCCTTCCGCCTGGGACTTCTGCCCAGAATGACACTTCAGGCGCTGCCATTGAAAACACCCTGGATCTCGAAATGGCGGGAAGTACAGCTCCTGGAGCAAGCATATACAATGTTTATGGAAAGAACAGCACATTTACTGACCTGACGCTGGCCTTTGAGACAACCGTAAACCCCGGTTCATCGCAGCCCGCACAGCTGAACAACGTGTCAGTGATTACCAATTCATGGGGCTCCAACGATACCGTGAGCACCACCTGGAACCAGCTCCTGCAGGAATGCCAGGCCAGGGGTATAACCGTTCTGGCCAGTTCAGGTGACAGCGGGAATGATCTGAGCAGCCCCAAGAGCGTCAGCAGCATTGAGGCCGTCCAATTCCCTTCCACCAATGCCTATGAAACCTATGGGGTAGTTGCGGTTGGTGGCACTAACATTTCCATTTCCACCACAACTTATGCTCTGCAGTCACAGGAGGTATGGTATGAACCTGGTACCCCTGAAAACGGAGGAACCCTGGGCTCTGTCGGAGGAATAAGCACAAACTATACAGAACCTGCGTGGCAGAGCAATTCCCAGGCCAACCAGGTTATAAAGGACCAGGGAAGAGGAGTACCTGATGTCGCCGCAGTGGCTAACAACACTCTGATTTACTTTTCAAACACCACAAAGGGCAGCTTTTACATCGTCGCAGGGACAAGTGTGTCTTCTCCTGTGCTGGCAGGAATAATAGCTGAGATGGACATGTACAGGGCACATGAAGGCCAGCCATGGCTCGGATTTCTGAACCCTGCCATTTACCAACTTGGAACCGAACAGTACGACCCAGCGCTCTCCGGTGGTTATTCACCAGCCCTGACACCCTACTACGATGTTGTCCTGGGTCACAATGCCAATTACAGCGCACTTCCAGGTTATGATCTTGTAACAGGAATGGGGTCCATAAATGCCTACAATTTCCTTGCAGATCTCTCCGGAACCAAGTACAACGTTACATTCAGGGAAACGGGAATGAATGCAAGCAACACTTGGTCAGTTGAGGTAAATGGGGTTTCCCATAATTCCAATGGATCATATGTCAATTTCACCCTTATCAACGGTTCTTACCGTTTCACTGTTCCTGTGGTAGGATACAATGTTTCCGATCCGGTAGCAGGAAACTTCACGGTGCACGGCTCCAATGTGCTCATAGATCTTCAGTTCAAGAGGGGATATCAGGTATCATTCTCCCAGAATATCCTGCCATCCGGCACTGCATGGACTATGAAAGCTTGGAATTACACCGCTTCCACGCTTAACAGGACAATCCAGCTCTACTTCCCAAATGGCACATATACTTACAGGGTAGTTTCATCTGACCCCAATTATTACGGAAGCACAGGTACATTTACCGTTAATGGGGCGGCACTGGCCATTGCAGTTAATTTCACCAGAGGTATATTCAACGTGACCTTCGTGGAGGAAGGGCTCCCTTCAAATCATACATGGTCTGTCAGCAATGGAACCAGGACCATAAGCACTAACAATACAAGCCTGACTTTCACGCTTCTGGGAGGTCAGTACTCCTTTACCGTTCCACCTGCCGGCAAGTATATTGCAAACAGGACAACAATAAGCCTCAATACTGATGGGATGAACAAGACGGTTTACCTCAACTTCAGCTACGGTTATTTCATAACCTTCAATGCAACAGGCATCCCTCAGGGAGTGCAGTGGAATATCCTCATAGCAGACTACAATGAGAGTTCCACCAACAGCACAATCACTGTTGAAGTTCAGAACGGCACTTACAGTTACTATGCGTACTATACAGACGCCGGAACAAAACAACATATTAGCGGCACAGTTAACGTTTCTGGAGCAAATGTCACGGTCCCCCTCAATTTCCAGCCCCCAAGAACACTCTCTGAGTATTACATCCTTTACGTCACCCTGATCATGCTGGGACTGGCAGTTCTGGTAATAGGGGTTCTGATGTTGCGGAAGAAGTGATAAACGGCAAAGGGCGAAGGCAGTAAAATACAACAGAGGCCCTTAATTATAAAGGGCCGGCAGACAATTTTTAATATGAAAGGCAGTCAGGGACGTATCTTCCGGCAACTGGATATATTTTAATGGAAAGTGAGTCTAAAAATTAAATAACTGTCTAACATTGCTAGTTAGGCAGGCGTCGATTATGGCAGATACACATGAAACAACCGTTCAATTTTCAAGAGGACTGGAAGGCGTAATTGCGGCCGAGACAAAGATTGGCTTTGTGGATGGAACTGAAGGCAGGCTTGTCTACCGTGGGTTCGATATATCCACCCTTGTCGAGCAATCCAATTTTGAAGAGGTGTCATACCTTCTTCTTTACGGTGAACTCCCGAACAGGGGCCAGTATAACGATTTTGTGTCCCGACTGAGGAAGCTCAAGCATCTGGAAAAGGAAGAGTACGACATGATAAGGAAAGTGGCTGGTCAAGCGCATCCAATGTCGGCTCTGAGGACAATTATATCATACATAGGCTCGAAGGATAAGAGAACCCTTGAACCTGATGTCACAACCCAGGAGATGCTAGGAGTAGAGATAATTGCCAAAATACCAACGATAGTTGCGGCGATAAACAGGGTTCATGAGGGGCAGGAAATAATAGAACCAGATGACAATCTTTCCTATGCCTCGGATTTCTTCTACCAGGCGCTTGGCAGAAAGCCGAGCACTGTTGAGGCAAAAATGCTTGATGCTGCGCTTATACTGCACGCAGACCACGGCATGAATGCTTCCACGTTTTCATCAATGCTCACCATTTCCACCTTATCTGACATGTATTCTGCGATTACTTCTGCGATTTCCGCACTTAAGGGTCCCCTTCACGGTGGGGCCAATGAGAGGGCACTTGCACTTATACAGAGAGTGGGGAGCCCAGAAAATGCTGAAAAAGTAATCGGGAACATGGTAGAACATAAGGAAAAGATAATGGGTTTCGGACACCGTGTTTACAAGGTATATGACCCAAGGGCAAAGATCCTGAAGCAGTTTGCAGAAAAGGTGACAACAGCCCATGGTAAACAGGAACTGTTCCAGGCGGCCAACAAGATTGAGGAAGTAATGATCTCAAAACTCGGTTCCAAGGGAATATTTCCAAATGTTGACTTCTATTCCGGCCTTCTCTACTACTCCATAGGTTTTGATCCTGAGATATTCACCCCCATATTTGCTGTAAGCAGAGCTTCAGGCTGGGTCTCCAGATCGCTCGAATATGTCAGGGATAACAGGCTCTTCAGGCCGAAAGCAGTATATGTGGGTGAGAAGGGCCCAAAAAGGTATATTCCCATAAACGAAAGGGAATAATCCCCTCTCTTTATTTACATTAAGATTGAAAGAACCTTTGCTTGTAATAGATACATCTGCGATTCTCTCCAGAAAGCTTAACATAGGCCAGGAAAACTTTGTCATACCCTCTTCAGTGATGGAAGAGATAAAACTTGGCAAGATAGCAAGGGCCATGATATGGCATGAGGAAAACCTCAATGTGAAACGTGCAACGCGTGAGTCCATTGAAATGGTCAGGAAAGCTGCAAAGGAGACAGGGGATATTTCAGAACTGAGCGCCACCGACATAGAGGTCATAGCGGTGGCACTGGATATCCAGGGTACTGTGGTGAGCGACGACTTTGCAATCGAAAACGTCTCATCAAGGCTCGGGCTCCAGTTTCTCGGTGCAGATCTCAAACCCATATCCAAATCCATAACCTGGCAATTCACTTGCACCGGGTGTGGTGAGAAATACAGGGAATTTGTGCGAACCTGCCATATCTGCGGCCATGATGTAAAAAGGTCGGTAAAGAGTTATAAAAGAAGTTGATATAATAATCCATGATTGACATATCGCTTCCCCTGAACAGTGAACTGATCACTTATCCGGGTGATGCAAGGCTTGAGCTTTATGATTATTATACCCACGAAAAAAACGGTGTGCAGATTACCAGAATACTTATGGAAACACACACTGGCACGCACATAGATGCTCCGTTCCACGCTATGGAGGATGGTTCCCGCACTTCTTCCATACCTCTGGAGAAACTCATGGGCCCGTGTACTGTGGTAGAGGCAAAGGGAGACTATGTGAAGGCAGAGGATATACCGGAAACCACTGAGAAAAGGCTACTGTTCAAAACAAAGAATTCCAGCCTCTACGGCAGCTTTTCAACTGATTTTGCATATATTTCCATGGGTGCTGCGGAGAAAATGGCTGAAATGGACATAGAACTGGCAGGGCTTGACTATCTATCAATTGAAAAATTCGGCACAAAGGGGATGCCTGTCCACAAGAAACTTCTGGGAAACGGCATAACTGTACTTGAAGGCCTGAACCTCAAGGATGTCGAGCCAGGAGGCTATGAACTCATATGCCTGCCATTGAAACTAGATCTTGACGGCGCTCCCTGCAGGGCGATGCTCCTCAAATAATTGTCATAAAGGCTCAGGAAAAAGTTAAGGGAACCAAAGAGAATTACAAGGCAGGTCTGAAACTTGATCGAATCTGTAGAGAGGGACAG
>JBJKQJ010000113.1:0-6395 GCA_046705445.1 Thermoplasmataceae archaeon | reverse complement strand
TGAAGGGGCATGATCGATAACAGTCACTCTGAAATCAAGTTTTTTTCCAAGTCCCACAAGATAATCTTCCACATCATCCCTTCCGCCCTGGCCTATAATCACTAGTCTCTCAAATGGCTTGAATGGTTCCAGGAAGACATCTATTGTTCCGCCGCAGAAAGTCTCAACAAATATCTCATCCTCTGTTTTCCTCGACACCATGGCAGTTACGGATTCGCCAGCTTCTTCCAGGTGTATCTTTATTGATTTGGGAACGCCTGAACTAAGAACCTTTCTAGCTTCGTCGAGAATAACCGACTCGGGGCATGCGCCACCAAGAGTCCCATAAATAATCCTATCCTCGAAAACTACGACCTTGAATCCTGGTTTTGCAAGTGAAGATCCCTCTGTTTTTACCACGGTAGCCACTACGAATGATTGCCCTTTCGTACTCATTTCATGGATTTTGCCTGCAAAATCGTAGTTTTCCATGTTTCCAGTTATTATGGAAACTATTTTAGCTTTTCCCAAATTAAACAAATCTGTTTTATTGCGTACCGAAATGGGAAGGAATAACACCAGCAAGGCAAATTCTATTTATGAATTAGGATTTAAAGGTGTATGTCAGAGGTTTACGGGATAATACTGGCTTCTGGGTTTTCCAGGCGCTTCGGATCCGACAAGCTTTCCCAGGAACTTTGTGGCAAACCTGTTATCCAGTGGTGCATAGATCAGGTTCTCTCCAGCGGTGCGAGCATGGTGTATGTAATAATAAGGGAATCTAAGGGTGGATACCATATAAGGGCAGATCCCAAGGTCAGATTCATTCTAAACGAGGATCCTGCCACGGGAATGTCCAGCTCAATAAGAGCCGCCATCACAAAGATGGACGGAAATCCTGACGCGGTAATCATAGTTAACGGGGACATGCCGTTCTTTGGAGTTGAAAATTACAGGAAGCTAATTGGCCTCTGGCAGGCAACACACGACGGAATAAGTTCTTCATACTATTCTGGGGAGACAATGCCTCCTGCAGTGTTTTCCAGAAGATTCTTCTCGGATCTTATAGAACTCCAGGGTGACAGGGGTGCCAAGAGGATCATACAGAAAAACCTCTCTGAAGTGAAATTCCTCTCCATAGAGGATCCCGATACTCTCATGGATATTGATACCATTGAAGATCTGGTCTATGCAAGATCAATGTGCAACAGGCTTCTGGATTGAACTGAAACAGGACACGGCCAGAGGGAGATGCATAAAGATGTATTTGAAGTCAAATTAGATTTAAATAACTATCAATTTTACGGTATTTTAAGTTGGCTTCAATTAAGATACATGACGAACTGGAGAGCTTTTACAAACTCAAAACTGTGCTGATCCTCGCGTTCATTGGTACTTTTCTTCTTGAGAATAATGTCATAACATTCCTGGAGGATCCATCCCTAACGACCCTAATAACAAACAGGTTCGTATCATTCTTTTCTGATCCCGGTCTTCTTGGCCTCTATGGAACTCTCATAGGATTGCTTCTGACAGCCTACGCAATGATTGTGGCCGTTCTCCCTCTGTTCTCCATAGAGAGCATGAAAAAGCCCATATTTTCACAGATTAACAGGCTTTTTGTCTTCACAATCCTGGATGGAGTCATTCTTCTTATGATATTCTTCACCGGCGGATTTGCAGGACAGTTCACCCTGCCGTATACAAATTCGTCCTTCTTCGTTGATGTGGAGATATTCCTGTTTCTATGCCTTATTATCGGGCTTATTTTCTGCGTTATGACCCTATCCGACCTCTTCAAGATCATAAGAAAGAGAGGTTCCAGGTAATTAAAAAATAAAAAATATTTCTGCCCTTGTAAAAATTATTCGCCAAGGGCTACGGATCTATATAATTTCAGGTTTGCAGCTACTATAAGAAATACAACTCCAAGTCCAATTCCAAACAGTGATTCCTGGAATACTGATGTTACGCTGAAGGGTTCTATCACGGTTATGATTATGAAAGCGCCCAGTGTGAATCCTCCACCAATGGCATTTCTCATTTTCCTGGAAATAGGTTTGGGCTTTTTTATCTGGTCTCCGTTTCTGGAATGCCATATTATGTAGTAGGCCACTGTAACAAGGAGCGCCATAATAACAGCCAGTAGAACCGATGGAACATAATAAACGCCGCTTCCGGTGCTTATCAGTGCATCGAATACCATCCCCACTCCAAGTGCTGTTAGTGCAAGGAATACAAGTGTTATGCTGAGAAGGGAGAAGTGAACGCCGTCCATTCCTGTCCTGTTGTAATTCTTTGCCAGATAGTTCACAAGCGGAACCACCGTGATTATGGGAACCAGGAAGAATAAGGCTACCTGCACGTCAGGGATGGCTATTCCAGGTGTCAGGGCTCCCCAGGCTGAAAGTGCAACAAAGAAGAAAAGACCCAGGATTGCCATTGCAAGTGTTATTGGCCTGTCCACCAGCTTAAGGCTTGGGGATTTGTCCAGAAATGGAAGTGCCAGGAGGTACAGGACAGGTATTCCTGCGAATATCAAAGTGGCATAGAACGGGCCGGGTCCTGCCATGAAACTGAAGTCAACAGCCTTGTATACAAACAGCAGGAACCAGGGCGGGTATGCGGGCACGCTGGATGCGAGCGGGCTGGATGGCGCGACCTGCGGGAATGGCGAAAACAGGGCAGGCACTGCAGAGCCAAGGGCAGCAATCACTGACGTTATTATAAGTATTGCAGACAGCGTGAACATACCGATTTGCAGCATGTAAAGCAGGTTGTGCGGATACCATGGCTTGTACTCAGGTTTTTCCTCATCAATTGCCGGAGCAACATAATTTGCTTCCTTGTGTGAAGGCATTATTGAATTGTATTCCGCCATTATGAAATGCCCCAGGAAGAGAATTCCTATACCTGCAGCCAGCACTATGTGCCATCCGAGCATTCTGTGGAAAAGGGAAGTTGGAGTTCCGTCTCCGAAGAATATCAGGGACAGATAGTTGCCTATGAATGGGATGCCTCTGGCAATACCGGTACCCACGTCGGTTGCATCTGCCGATAGGACGTCTCCGCTCATGGAGTACCCGAAGAAACCTATCCCCACGGTCATTGCAAGCAGGATAATTCCCGTAAGCCACTGCATCATTCTTGGTTTTTTGTAAGCTGCAACAAATAGATTCCTGAGCAAATGGACGTATACAAGAACAATCATAATGTAAGCGCCATAAAGGTGGGTTGTAAGTATCAGGGAACCAAATGGTACATTGTTTACGAAATTCTCGGTGCTGGTATAGGCCTGTGATGGCTGGTAGTACATAAGTATTACAAGTCCGGTTATGACCTCATAGAGGAATGCAACGGTGACCATGGCGCCTGTCCAGTACCATGCTCCTCCTTTCCTCCTCATGTAATCGGGCACGCGCCTTGGAATGGGCTTGGGCTCGTTCAGCATCTTAACCAGCATTGATTTTTCAGGGTTTAGTTTGTCACTCAATTTTCATACACCTCATTAAGCTGATTGTGAAGTCACTCCAGTCTGGGAATCTGACGGGAGCGGGTTCCCTCCTGACAGGTCACTGCTGTGTCCATAAATTGTCGGGCCTACCATTGAGATTGCATAGTACTGGTCCTTTGCCTTGTCGTATTTCAGTGATACATTAGGGAGAGGCTTCTGTGTTGGACCCTGCAGTATGCCAAATCCCTTGAACGGATCATAGGAACTTCCATGGCAGTTGCAATGAACGATGCCAGGATTGTTAACACCCGAGGGACCGTTTGGAATGCTGCTTCCGGGCTTATAATAGTGGATAATAGGCGGAACACAACCCAGATGTTCACATATGGCGCTTGAAGCCACTACGGAACCATAGGGCCCAACTCCTTCAGGAGACTGGAATGTTTTGCCTGTTGCAGGGACGTTCACATTTACAGAATTGACCTTTACATCATTCCCGCTGGCGTCTCCTAGCCTGAGAAGAAAATTGGGTTCACCCTGCAAGGGATAATCAAAAGTAACCACAGTCCCATCATTGACTTTTATGTCACTGGTAGTTATGGGTTTCCCGGTTGTTGAATCTACAAGGAGCAGATCAGGCCAGCCGGTTATACCCGCACTTTTAGGAATTATGTTCTGTATGGTGGATCTCAGTGCGCCTGCGGATGCGGCTGCGAAAGCGGCAACTGTCATGTACTTGAGGAAGGTCCTTTTTGAGGGATCTTCAACTTCAATTGTTTCCGTTTCAGTTTCCTGATTCATTTTAATTCTCCAAAAAATTTGGTAGGGGATCAGTAAACGTATACTGATCCAATCATCCATCCGGGGCTTGACATTGCGCCCTGCATGTCATTTGTTCCATAACCGCACTCATCAAAACAGGCCCAGTTGTAAACACCTGTCTGGTTGATGTAGAATGAACCCTGCACTGTGGATGAGTCGCTGATGGGTATGTTTATGTTTGAACCTGAACCGAGTTCAATTGTAAAGGTGTGTGAGGCCTCTGCTGCTGGTATGGACGATGCAAGTGATCCTCCGCTCACGCTTATGCCGGTCGGGTTGGACGATGATCCCGTAATGCTTGAATTCACCATGCTGTTGTTGAGGTAGAAGATCTTTCCTCCAACTGTTCCTGTAACATTGGCGTAGCTGTTCTGCACAAGTGGCCCTGCTCCGTCAAAGTTGAAGATGTTCACCACTATCTTTGTGTTTGCAGGCAGTGAAATGTTAGCGCTTGAGAGTGCAGCACCGTCAGAAAGAACTATGAATGCAGGCTGGGTCTGTGTTGAGTTCCATGGCTGTCCGGGGACAACAAGAAGGTTGAGGACGTAAGGCTGGTTTGCAGTGCTCATATTCTTGGCTGTAACATATCCTGTCATCCATCCCGGTGTTGACATTGCACCCATCCAACCGCTTGAACCTGCACCACAGGCTGCTTCACACTGCCAGGTGTATCCTCCAGCCTGGCTGAGAGTGAAAGTTGCTTGCTCCACAGTGAGTGGCAGTATGGGGATGTTGACAACTACTTTGTGCGTTGTATTGCTGAATATTGTGAAGGTGTGTGAGATTGAAAGGTTGTCGAAGTATGTTGCTTCAATGCCGCCAGTTATTGCAATACCGGACGCCTGAGCGCTCGAGGCATTCACAGCATAAGACTGGAGCAGTGTGTCATTGTACACAGACACCTGGTCATTTGCTTTCCCAACCACCTGGCTGTAAACCTGTGATGTGTCCGCAGGGCCATCGTCATAGTTCCTCACCGTGAGATGTATGGGAACATTGGCGGGCAAATTGATGTTGGCAGAAGATACAAGTGTATTGTTCTGCAACACAAAGAAAGCAGGCTGGTCCGGAGCGGTGGAGTTGAAATAGCTCTGAGTTGTGATCACCAGTGTCAGTGAATACGGCTGCACAGTTGCAGACGGGGTAGCTGACGACGTTGGTGACGTCGGGTTTGACCCGGTTGCGTTCAGTGAGGCATTGTATGCCACACCGATTCCAATTCCTCCAATTACAATTATTACGGTTATAACCGCATAGTTGAACTTCTCATTCATTTAATTAGTCCTCCAAAATTTAATTGGCATATTTTGAAGGAAATTAGAGCCTATTATGAAAAATCAGACCCCTAATACTTTAGGTCTCTACAACTATCCATTAGGAATACCTAATAGGTGATTTCAAGGCTCTGTGAGACATTTCAGTTATCTGGGCAGTCCAAATAATTCAATGGTCAACTATATAGGATCACAATTCTTAACTTATATATGGGGAACCAGTCTCTTTCTGAATATGTAATAACAATGAGAAGGCATTTTCACAGGCATCCGGAACTTAGTTTTCAGGAACAAAATACACTTGAAACAATAAAAAAGGAGCTCCAATCTATGGGGTTGAGTGTCACGAGCATCCCGGAGGGAGGCCTCTACGCAGATATTAAGGGAGGCAGAGAGGGGAAAACGGTCGCAATTCGAGCAGATGTAGATGCTCTGCCGGTCTTAGAGGAAAGCAACCTGGAGTTCAAGTCTGAAAAAGAAGGGGTGATGCATGCCTGTGGACACGATGCCCACATTGCGATGCTTCTTGGAGTGGTGAAAAAAGCCCTCAATGACAGGGAAAATCTCCAGGGAACACTGAGGTTTCTATTCCAGGTTGCAGAAGAGAGGCCCCCTGGAGGGGCGGTCGGCCTGATCAAGGGAGGCGCGCTGGTTGGTGTCTCATATGTTCTAGGCCAGCACGTCATATCCAGCTTTCCCGCCGGAAAGGTTGCCACTTTCAGGAAAGAAGCCATGGCCAATGCTGACGAGTTCAAAATCAAACTACACGGGAAGGGAGGACATGGTTCGGCCCCGCATGAGACTGTGGACGTTCTTGTTGTTGCCGCGCAGTTTGTGGTCATGGCCCAGGCCATTGTATCAAGAAT
>JBJKQJ010000112.1:0-12412 GCA_046705445.1 Thermoplasmataceae archaeon | reverse complement strand
CATTTATACTTGGATTCCGGAAAGGGAAACAGATCAAGTACACCTTTGAACCTGAAGACGTTCTGGACTTTGAAAACATAATCATTCTGAAACGGAGAAAAGCCAGAAAGACTTAGCATTTACCTAGAAATCGTTCCCCTTAATGATTTATATACCTTGCCTTACTTTTGAATATTAAGGAACTGTACCGATAAAACAGGGAATTGCAATGGATATTTCAAGTATACCTCAGTATCTGCTGAACAACTTCTGGTCGCTGACCATTCCCCTCCTCATAGCAATAGCCATATTCGTTGCAATATATTTTTCAGTAAAATTCACCCTTAAGAAGTCCAGAAGGGAAGAGGAATTTGTCCAGGTTGTACTCACACTGTTTCGGGGACCGGTTCCGGTCATAATAATCGGATATACGCTTGTGCTGATCGGGCAGTTTCACCCCGAAGTTTATCCTCCGAACCTTTCAGAATCAATGCTGATATTCATTGTTGAACTTATCCTGCTGCTCACTTCAATAAATGCAACCAGAAGGATAAGCAGCATAGTCCTGAAGAAGTTCTTCTCCAATGGCAGGGTATCAAGAAGATTCCTGCTTGTTGGAGTTTATTCTCTTGGGCTCGTCATACTCTTTTACATAATTCTGACTTCACCCATCAGCGTGGCGTTCCAGCAGGGTGCATTACCGGCTATAAGCTTCATAACCGGGGTAGTTGTGACATATCTGATCGCTTACATAATCAACATGATTATTTCGCGATACCAGGCAACAATACAGCAAAAGCAGCCACAACTAAACACCACAATCACATTTGGAAGGAGGGTAATTATGGGCGTCGTTCTCCTAATAGGCGTTGGAGCGACAGCCTTTGCAAGCTTCCCAGGGGCGTCCGGAGCAATTGCTTCCCTCTTTGTTGCGGCAGGTTTCACTTCCATAGTCATAGGTCTTGCTGCACAATCTAGCCTTTCCAACCTCATTGCAGGTGGGGTGATATCGACCTCCCAGCCATTCAGAATCGGAGACGCCATCATATACGACAATGAATACTGCTACGTTGAAGACATCAGGCTCATGTTCTGTATTCTCAAGACGTGGGACAACAGGAGGCTGATGGTCCCAAATTCCCTTTTCCTCAGTTCAGTGGTGAAAAATTACACCGCAGTGGATCCATCCAAGACTGCAATTGTATATGTCCAGATAACTCTGGAGAGTGACTTGGACAAAGCTATGGATATTATGAAAACTGCCATCAAAAACCACCCCAATTACTACCCTGCAGATGGTCTTCCATCTGTCCAGATTATGGGATTCACTGAGTATGGTGTGCAACTAAGGGCTTTGGGAAGGGCAAGGGATCAGGGAAGCAACTGGAACCTGGAGAAGGAAGTCCTTTACACCATAAAGAAGGAGTTTGACAACCAGGGCATAAAAATAGCGGTTCCAAGAAGAGAAGTGATTCTGAGCGACCCTGGAAAGATGGCCCTTAATGAAGGGTCTAAAGAAAAAAGGGAAACTTCAGAATAAATTTAGTCAAGAGTTTTCATCAAATTCTTCGAATTTGCAATCTCTTAAGAAAGCTGTTGTCTGACAAAATTTAAATCTTCTGATTTATAAGCGGATATAATGATTCAAGACACAGCGGGGTGTAAACCCTGGTAGTGGTATATCCAACTTTCCTACAACCCTATTCCGCTGAAGTGACAGTTCTTCTGGTTTTTATCGACGGCCTTATGTTCGGCCTTGCTTTAAAGAAAGCCTTCGTCTCGGTAATACTCATACTGGTTGCACTTGTAATTGCATACTTCCTGGGACTGACATTCGTTCCCAATATTTCCCTGAATACTGTCGTTCAGAATTTCCTGTCATACACTACATCCGTCCACTTCGGGAATCTCATAATAACATTTTCAATTGTAGTTTTCATAATCGGACTTGGAATTGGGTTGTGGAGAGGGTGAAGCAGAGTCACACCTAACATATTATGGTATTCAGTAAATACCTGGGTCTGTAGATATATAGTTTAGGCTAACCTAATTATACCTCACCAACATTACACGGTGTTGAACTTTACAATCAATACCGGTTATCGCTCACTCAAACACTTGCCGATTCCCGGCCCTGGTTGGATAGTTATGATTGCGGACTTCGACGCCGCAAGCATCCTTACAGCAGCCCAGACCGGCATATCATTTGGCACTGGCCTCATTTGGTTCTTCGCTCTCCTCACAATTCCACTGTTCTTCATCCAGTACGTATCTGGCAAGGTGGGTCTCGTAACCGGGAAAGGCCTGGGGAGCCTAATAAGAGACAATTTCTCAAGAAGGGCAGGTTACCTGGCTTCCGTTCCAATGTTTGCAACTGATATACTGACATATACTGCAGAATACTTTGGAATAGCACTTGGGTTCAGTCTTTTAGGCATCCCGCTCTTACTGGGCCTTCCCGTTGCATATTTCCTTCACATAGCTATAGTAGCTTCAGGAAAGTACAGAAAGACAGAAAAAGCGCTTGTGGGAATAAGCGGCCTGCTTATAGTCTCATTCCTGGCGGCTGGGTTTTTCAACAATAACCACACTGCTTTTTCATTTTATGCTTCATCATCCAAGAGTTTTCTTTTCATGATCGCTGCAAATGCTGGAGCCGTTGTAATGCCATTCATGCTCTTTTATCAGGCTTCTGCAACCGGAATTAAAGGCGGGACGTCCAGATCAGTAAGGCTTGACACCCTTGCTGGTGCCATCATAAGTGAAATACTGATGATAGTGGTGGAATTCCAGTTCTCTGGTATCATAGATCCATCATCTGGCGGTATCTTCTCCAATCAGCTTATGACACGGTTCTTCACAGGTCCATTCCTCACTTTGTTCGCTCTTGGCATAATTTCGGCTTCCTTCCTAGCCCTTGTTGTGGTGTCCCTTGGAAGCACTTGGGGGGTTTCGGAAGTCATGGGTCTTACGGGCAGGAAGCAGCTGATGCTATACTCCCTGGAGAGCCTGCCCGGTGTCCTGGTTCCCTTTATTTTCAGCAATATCATCAACGTTATACTTGATCTCATGGTGGTGTTTGTCTTCGTGCTCATTCTGCCTGGAGTTATCATGGGCGCCCTTGCCGGCAAAGAGAAAATAATGGGTTCGGAGAAATTGAAAAAATGGGAAAAAGCAGGTTACTGGGTTAGCCTGCTCAGTGTATTGGTTCTGGGCCTCGTCTCACTGTAGGAATTACTCCTGGAAGTAGGGCGTCTTGAATTTTACGCCTTTTCTTATGAGGCTGGATGAACTTTCGTAACCCGCGTCGGCATGCCTGATGACCCCAAGCCCAGGATCAGCATTAAGGACCCTGCTTATCTTTTCAGCAGCTTCATCGGTCCCGTCTGCAACCATGACGAAGCCTGCGTGGATTGCGTTTCCAATCCCTGTACCTCCTCCATGGTGAACTGAAACCCAGGTTGCACCTGAAGATGCATTAAGCAGTGCATTCAGAATTGGCCAGTCCGCAATGGCATCGCTGCCGTCTTTCATGGCCTCCGTCTCCCTGTATGGGGAGGCCACGGATCCAGTATCATGATGGTCTCTTCCGATTGCAACTGGCCCTGAGATTATCTTCTTCTTCACCATATCGTTGATAAGGAGTCCAATTTTTTCACGAAGGCCATATCCGGCATAACATATTCTTGCTGGGAGCCCCTGGAATTTTACTCTCTCTTTTGCAAGCTTAAGCCATTTAACAAGATGTTCGTCATACCCGAAGTTTTCAATGATGGCATCATCAATCTTGTAAATGTCTTCCGGATCTCCGCTAAGGGCCACCCACCTGAATGGGCCGGATCCGATTGCAAAAAGGTCCCTGATATAGCCTGGAACATAGCCGGGAATATCGAAGGCGTTTCCCAGTCCCCCTTCCTGGGCCCTTGTTCTGAGATTATTGCCGTAGTCGAAGACATTAGAGCCATTTTCTTTGAACCAGATGATGGATTTTGTTTCCTTGACGATCGACTGGTATACAGCAGTCTTGTATGCTGCGGGGTCCCTGTTCCTGAACTCCTCCGCCTGTTCAACGGTGTAACCCTCAGGGATATATCCTACATTTATGTCATGTGCAGCAGTCTGGTCAGTAACGATGTCCGGGATAATTCCTCTTTTCTGCAGTTCAGGGTAGATTGTAGCAGCATTTCCCAAGAGTCCTATGGAGAGTGGTTTGCCGTTACTCAGTGCCTCATCCTTAATCCTGAGGGCTTCGTCTAGACTGTCAGTCCATGTATCCAGGTATTTTCCTTCTATTCTCCTGTCAATCTTGGACTTGTCCACTTCAACAATAATGCCAACACCTTCATTCATGGTGATGGCAAGAGGTTGGGCTCCACCCATTTCCCCAAGGCCTGAGGAAAGTATCCATTTTCCGCCGAGCCCTTCCTGGTGGAACTCTTTCCTACCAATTGCAGCCAGAGTCTCGTAGGTTCCCTGAAGAATTCCCTGGGATCCTATGTAAATCCAGCTTCCTGCGGTCATCTGCCCATACATTGTCAGGCCGCGTTTTTCAAGATCCCAGAAAATGTCATCTGTTGCCCATCTAGGAACAATCTGGGCGTTGACTATGAGGACTCTAGGGGCGTACTTTGTGGTCTTGAATGCACCCACAGGTTTCCCCGACTGTATGAGGAGAGTCTCATCATTATAGAGTTCTTGCAGCATATTGACTATTTCATCAAAGCACTTCCAGTTCCTTGCCGCCTTTCCTTTTCCACCGTAAACAATAAGGTTGTCCGGATCCTTGGCAACTTCCGGATCAAGATTGTTCATAAGCAACCTCATAGCTGCCTCCTGCCCCCATCCTCTGCAGCTAATCTGGCTACCCCTGGGCGCATGAATAACTCGCTTGCCCTGCTCTTTTGAATCTGAACTCTCCATACTTATCACAAAGCTATGAGTAATTTCATGATTAAGTTTTTGCAAAAAACGGAATTTAGGCAAACAATAATTTTAAGGCTTCCCCGGAATTTTGCAACAGTTGACCCTAAAGCTCGTATCCTGGAACTTGAATGGTATCAGGGCTGCTGTCAAAAATGGCCTAATTGACTTCATTTCTGCAGAGGATGCCGATATTTTTGCTTTTCAGGAAATTAAGGCAGATGATTTTCAGTTGCCGCTAGAACTTACCCAGGCCGGATATGAAATGTTCATCAACCCGGCCGAACGGAAGGGTTACAGCGGTACACTGGTTCTCACGAGAATTAAACCACAGTCTGTTTTCAAAGGCTTCAAATCAGAATTACCTGAAAATGAGGGAAGAATCCTTGGTCTGGAATTCAGTCATTTCTGGTTTGTGAACGTCTATTTCCCAAATTCACAGAGGGGCCTGACCAGGCTGGATTACAAGCTGGATTTCGACCACAAGTTTCATCAACTGGTCAACGAACTCAGGAAGACAAAGCCAGTCATATTCTGCGGAGACATGAATGTGGCCCATACAGAAATCGACATCGCCAGGCCGGAGGACAACCGGAACAACGCGGGTTTCACTGACCAGGAACGACAATGGATGACCACGCTTCTCGATGACGGGTATATTGACACTTTCAGGCTGTTCAACAATGAACCTGGCAATTATTCATGGTGGACTTACAGGTTCAACGCCAGGACTAGAAACATAGGCTGGAGAATAGACTATTTCATAGTGTCAGAAAACATGAAAGAAAAAGTGGTTGACGCAAGGATCCATAGTGAAGCAATGGGGTCGGATCACGCGCCTGTCTCGATTAAAATTGACTTTTGAGTTTTGAGTTGTTTCTGAGCATGGTGTTTTCCCTGCCTTCCCCAAGTGACAACAGATCCACTGGCACCTTCAGTTCGCGCTCTATGAGAGAAACATATTCTTTGAGGCTTGCGGGAAGTGCTTCATAGTCATGTTTCCTTATTATTTCCGGATCTATCTTTCCCCATGATTTCACTTCAGTGTATGATAGTTCCAGGCCCTCAAGATCCTTGAAGCTTCTCGGGATATAATCTAGTTCCACGCCGTTCCTCTTATATGAGGTGCATACCTTGATCCGGTCCAGTTCTCCCAGTGTATCCAGCCTTGTGAGCCCAATGGCATCCACGTCGTTGAGCATTATTGAGTATTTCAGCATTGGCAGGTCAAGCCAGCCCACTCTTCTGGGCCTTCCAGTGGCTGTTCCGTATTCCTGTGCCAGCTCTCTAAGGTCATCTGCTTCCTTCCCAAGGATCTCTGTCGGGAACGGTCCCGCACCCACCTTTGACATGTACGCCTTGGCTACGCCGAGTACGTAATCCACTTTCCTGAATGGAAATCCGGCACCGATTGAAATTGCTCCTGACAGGGCGTTGGAAGATGTAACAAATGGGTACATGCCAAAATCAATGTCCAGCATGGTCGCCTGCGCACCTTCAAAAATTATGTTCTTTCCCTTGTCGTACAGCCTCCGGAGAGTTACCTCAGTATATTCAAGATAGGGTTCCAGCTTCTTGCCGGCCTCATAAAGGTCATTTGCAATCTGTTCCCTTTTTTTCTCATCAGAAAATTCTGAATCTGCAAGAAGACTCTGCTTCATCTTGTAAATTGTCTCAACCTTTTCCTTAATAATTTCCAGACTGAGCAGATCGGCCATCCTGATGCCTGTCCTTGCATACTTGTCCTCATAAGTGGGGCCTATGCCCTGGGCTGTGGTTCCAAGGCTCAGCTTTGACCTGACCTGTTCTTCCTTGACGTCAAGCAGCCTGTGCATCGGGGTGACGACATGGGCCATCTTGCTAATCTTGATCTGTGCTTTGCATTTCGAATCACGGAGTGCGCTGATTTCATCTAACAGAGCAAAGGGATCGATTACCATTCCATTCCCGAGTATCACAGTCTCGCTTCTAAGCGAACCCGAGGACATAAGCCTGAATTTGTACTTCTTCCCGTCTACCACAACCGTATGGCCTGCATTATTGCCACCACTGAATCTAACGGCCACCTGAAAACGGTCCGCAAGAAAATCAGTGATTTTCCCCTTGCCCTCATCTCCAAACTGTAGTCCAAGTATTGCAGCTATCATTTCCAGATCTCACCAGCCAGACAATTGTGCGCTTTATAATCCATGGCCTCTTCAAGCTGGGCATGCACATGGGTTGTGTGTTTAGCAAATATCCAGTCAAAATAGTGAATGCCTGAAAATCCTTTTAGTGGCTCCACTTAGCTTTTATTGTGACCAACTTAATAACGTTTCCTTATGGTGTTTTTCCCATTTCTAGATTATATTGACTATAATTGTACCGATAAAAGTATATGTTCATTAAGTGAATTACAGTGAGATATCTATGAGTTACATCAAAGTCATAGAAGGCCAGGGAATAGAAATACCAAACAACCCAACAATAGGATATATTGAGGGTGACGGTATCGGCCCTGATATAACAATATCATCAATTGCTGTAATCAACGCATCAATAGAGATCGCCTACAATGGCGAGAAGAATATTATCTGGGAAAAGGTCCTTGCCGGTGAAGAGGCAATGGAGACAACCGGAAAACATCTCCCTCAGGAGTCCCTTGACCAGCTCAAGAAATGTGTTGTTTCAATAAAGGGTCCACTTACAACTCCTATTGGCCAGGGTTTCAGAAGCCTGAATGTAACATTAAGGCAGTACTTTGACCTTTATGCCAATATAAGGCCAGTGAAGTTTTTCCCAGGCGTACCCACACCTGTAAAGTATCCTGAAAAGATGAACATGGTAGTTTTCAGGGAAAATACGGAGGATCTCTATGCAGGAATAGAGTGGAAATATGATTCCCCCGAGGCATCAATGGTAAGGAAATTCCTTGCGGACAATTTCGAGATACCCCTTTCTGACGACACAGGAATCGGCATCAAGCCAATCAGCAGGTTTCGATCCCAGAGGCTTGTAAGGAAGGCGATCCAGTATGCCCTGAAGAACAAGAGAAGAAGCGTTACCCTGGTCCATAAGGGAAACATAATGAAATACACTGAGGGAGCCTTCAAGGAATGGGGCTATGAACTTGCAGCCAACGAATTCAAGGATCAGTCAGTCACCGAAGAGGAGTTCAACAAGTCACCTGACTCTTACCAGGACAGGCTCATCGTGAAGGACAGGATTGCAGACAACATGTTCCAGCAAATCCTCACAAGGACGGAGGATTATGATGTAATAGCCACCACTAACCTCAATGGAGACTATATGTCAGATGCACTTGCCGCCCAGGTCGGAGGACTTGGCCTTGCTCCAGGAGGAAACGTTGGAGATAATTACGCCATCTTCGAGGCTGTCCACGGGACTGCACCCAAGTATGCCGGAATGGACGTGGCAAACCCAACGTCATTAATGCTCTCCGGAGAGATGATGCTCAGGCATATTGGATGGGACGAAGCAGCAGATATTCTTGAAAACGCAATAATGTCTGCATACAGGGACCAGAAAGTCACACAGGATCTTGCACGTGTACTGAACATCAAGCCCCTGAAGTGCTCAGAATTCGGCGACGAAGTAATCAAGAGAATGAGGGGAAAAAGGGCAGACTAAGCCCTACCCAATTTTTAAAAATTTATGCAGTGCGTCTTACCTTCTCAATACAGCAAGGCGCTCCTCAATCATTTTTCCCATGACCTGGCGCATGCTTTTGGACGCTGTAATGCTGCCCCTTTGATTACCTGATGATATATATTCTGCAGGCAGCCCTGGGGCTTCATTTATGGAAACAACCCCGCTGTCCAGTTTATCAAAAGCCGTCACGGCAAGGTTGATGTCAGAGGTGAATATTGAGGCCTGGTTTACTGGTCCAGAAGCATTGGCAATCTGTACAGCTTCATTGAATGAGGCTGCTTCATGAAGGCTTATGACAGGAGCAAGCAGCTGATCTCTCACAAGCGTGGAGGTTGGTTTGACATTTTCAAGTATGGTAGGTTCAAAGAAAGATCCGTCCCTGATCCCTCCGGCCACTACAAAACCTGCTTCCTCCATGGCTCCCTTTAGCTGTTTTTCAGTTTCAATGGCAGCTGTTTCATCTATGAGGGGCCCATAATCGGTGTTTTCATCAAGCGGATTCCCGGCCTTCAGTTGCTGGACAAGTTCCACCAGCCTGTTCCTGAAGTATTCCCAAGCATCTTTCTTTATTATGATATTCTGTGCCCTAACATGCGCCTGTCCCTGGTGATTAAATGCCGAGTTTACCACAGATTCTGCTGCAGCATCCAGATCAGCATCATCCCAGACAATTGCAGGGGAGCTGCTTCCGCTCTCAATCAGGACTCCATTCTGCCTCGCCTTCCTCAAGACGTCGGGAATATTCCCTTTTCGTCCACAAAAACTCACAAGTTTGGTGAGCCCACCATTAAAAAGCAAATCCATAACTTTGCTGCCTCTACTGGCGTAAACAGCCTGAACCGAATTCTGTGGGAACTCAGACTGCCCGATAATTTCAATCAGTTTTGCAGTGGACATTGGTGCGATAGAAGAAGGTTTGAGAATTAAGGAATTACCTGTCGCAAGGGCGGCAGCAGTTCTGCTGGCTACCGAATAAAGCGGCTCAGTGAAGGGATTGATTGAAATTATTAAACCCAGTGGAGCAATGGAAGAAAAAGCAATATGGCCGTTGAGGAGCCTCTGTGTTCCGCTGTTCAAAGATGCACCCTCAATATTTTTCATCTCCTCTGCAGCAGTTAGGAAAGCCTGGGAAGCTTTTTCAACCTCCACTCTCGATTGCCTAATTGTTTTTCCTGTCTCCGTGGAGATAGTGGTGGCCAGATCACCCGACCTTCTTACAATATTTTCGGAAATTGAATGAAGTGACTGGGAAACCCTGAATTTTGGAAGTTCTGCCATTTCCCTGGAAGAATGGTGCCCCTTTTCCATTAAGTTCCTGGCTTCCTTTGCCCCTGTGTCGGGAATTTCATGGAAAGTTTCACCGGAATACCTGTTCTTCACTATCATAATACATGATGTCAATCTAATACTAAATCAGGTTCGTTGAGCGTATTAATGCAATCAATCTATGGAATTATCTGAGTCCTTGACTTCATATTTCCATATGGGAAGCTCGGAATTTATCTCTTCAACAATAAACTTGCAGGCAGTGAATGCATCGTCAATCCTCCTGGCTGAGACTGAGACAAGAAACGCATATTCCCCTATTGGAATCTGTCCCACCCTGTGCGTGATGGATACATCTGAAACACGGAATCTCTCAACCGCCTCGCTCCTGATTTTTTCCATTAGCTCCTTCGCCATGTCTTCGTAGGTTTCGAAGAAAATAGACTTGACATTGACTGACTCAGTTAACCTGGTGCTGCGGATCATGGCTGTGATTACATTCTTTATTTCGCCGTCCCCCGTCTCCAGCTCAGATGTGAGCTCGATTTTGTGATCAACAATATTGATTCCCATATAGGAACTATTTTTCATGCATAAGGAGGTATATAATACTCTTCACAGTGTAAACTAATGCTCTCGCAATGCGGTTTTTTCCGGAGATCATAATTTAGAGAGCCACAAAATATTATTTATTGGACAGAGGCATACTTTAGAAGTTCTATGACTCGAATACTTGTAACCGGTGCAATGGGCCAGATTGGAACAGAACTCACAGAACTCCTGGCCAGGAAATACGGAAAATCCTCGGTGATTGTTTCAGATATCAGGAAACCATCCTCATCCAGCAACGATTACGAATTCGTCCAGCTTGATGTTACAGACAGGGAAAAAATTGCCCAAGTTCTCGATGAGTATTCAGTTACCGACATTTTTCATATGGCAGCCATCCTTTCTGCTGCTGGCGAAAAGGAACCAGCTAAGGCCTTCTGGGTCAATTCAAATGGAACCTTCAACGTCCTCAATGAGGCTCTGAATGCAGAAGTAAACAGGGTCATGATACCCAGCACAATAGGAGTGTTCGGCAACGAAACTCCTCCTACTCTAACTCCAGATATTACAATTCTGAGGCCCAGGACAATGTATGGCATCACCAAGGTGAATGCAGAGCTGCTTTCTCTCTATTACCGGGATAAGCTGGGATTGGATGTAAGGGGCCTTCGATACCCAGGGATTATCAGTTACCTGACCCCGCCTTCGGCCGGTACAACAGACTATGCAGTTGATATTTTCTATCACGCAGTGAAGCACCAGGATTACAAATGTTATCTCAAGGATGACACCGCTCTTCCTATGATGTACATGCCGGATGCACTTGCTTCACTTGTCAAGCTATTTGAAGCGAAAAAAGAAAACCTGAACCACTGCCTTGAGTATAACATTCAGGCTTATTCCTTCACTCCATCGGAATTATATTCGCTCATCCGCGAGGAGATCCCTGATTTTAAGATCTCATACTCACCAGATTACAGGCAGAAAATCGCGGAAACCTGGCCGCAGTCCCTCGACACATCTTTCGCTGTAAAAGACTGGGGCTTCAGTCCATCTTACAATCTTAAGGCCACGGTACATGACATGATTCTCAATTTGAGGAAAATTCTCGCTCCAGCTTGATTCATCCTACGGATAATCATTATAAGTACACAAGGGATATGCGATGCCCTCCTGATTAGAGGTGAGTCAGCTATGGTAATTCCACTAGAATCAATTTCATTAAAAAAGACGTATAGAAACAAGGGCAGAGCGACTCTTGCAATAAACGATTTCACGTTTTCAGTAAAGAAGAGCGGCGTTTTCTCCCTCCTTGGCAGGAATGGTTCCGGAAAAACTACATTTGTTAAGATTTCAACCACCCAGCTTACTCCTGACATGGGGCAGGTCAAAATTTTCGGGAGAGATTCAGTTGACGACGAGAAGGAGATCAGGCACATGATATCCCTGGTCCCACAGGAAAGCCGTCCATTCCCTCACCTTAACCCATACGAACACGTTTATCTCTTTCAGAAAATGAATGGAAACACAAGGGAAGGCTCCAGGCACCAGGCAGATTCAATACTGGACCTCCTTGGAATGAATGATTTTGCCAGGACGGAATGCGTTAACCTTTCAGGAGGCCAGAAGCAGCTTACAATGGTGGCAATGGCCCTTTCTGTCGACACGCAGATGTATTTCCTCGATGAACCAACAATCGGACTGGATATCATTACAAGAAAACGTGTTTGGAACGCCATCAACAAATACAAGAATGCAGGAAAGTCCATACTTCTCACGACCCATTACCTTGATGAAGCAGCACAGCTGAGCGATGAAATTGGCATAGTGAGCAGAGGAGACTTCGTAAAACAGGGTACACTTGACGAGCTAAGGGGCAGCTTAGAGTTTGACACTAGGGTTGCAATCAGGGGAAACTTTGATCAGGACAGGTTTGCAAAGTTCGGCAGGGTACAGAAAGACAACAGTGGAACCATTGTATTCACCAACCAGGATAAGGTCGAGGAAATCCTATCTGACAGCACAATAAGGAAAGAAAGGATCGAAA
>JBJKQJ010000111.1:0-14098 GCA_046705445.1 Thermoplasmataceae archaeon | reverse complement strand
CCCCTCAATGTTTCACTCAACCTCCATTGGAGACATATTAACCCGCTGGTTCCTTCCATTTTGAAATCCTCAACGGGATATCCAACGCCAGGTTCGGGTTCGACACCATATATTTTCGGTTCAGACATGCAGGTTGCTTATAATGAGCAATCTCTGCTCAATGTTACATATCCCACCAAAGAGGTTATAGCCACAATACTCTGGTCAGGCTATAACTCGTCCAACGTTAACGTGGGGCCATTCTATGCCCCGGATATTTATGCGTACTTTAATGCCACGCTTCCTTCCTATGAGCCACATTCCAAGGTATATGGTGTGCCCATAAATGGGGCCCCAAATCCAGGAATTTCTGCCAGTTATGATGCCTCCGGGGCAAACCAGGAAAACACCCTTGACCTGGAAATGATAGGCAGCACTGCTCCGGGTTCAAGCATTTACAATGTGTATGGCCCAAATGCAACTTTTGAGTCACTGGATTCGGCCTTTGCCTATATATTGAATCCAAACTCAACATACTCCGCCCTGAACAATGTCTCAGTGATTTCCAATTCCTGGGGGTCCAACGATCTCAACGATTCAACCTGGTACACGTATCTGGAAGAAGCACAGCTCAGAGGAATTTCAGTCCTTGCTTCCAGCGGTGATTCCGGGGATAACCAGAATAGTTCAAAATACAGCCCGGGTTCCGATTATGCTGAATTCCCATCTGCCATGGCTTACAACGATTTCGGTGTCACCGCAGTGGGGGGCACAACGGTCAGTCTTTCCCAAACTTCCGCCCTGCTGAACCAGACCGCATGGTATATTTCTGCAAACGATACCTCCTTTGGGGGACCGGCAGGTTCCACCGGAGGGATTTCAACAGTATTCAGTGAGCCAAGCTGGCAGGCATCGTCTCTTGCAAACAACTTGATAAATGGTGCTGGTAGGGGAACACCGGATATTGCTGCCATAGCAAACAATACAGTTGTTTTCCTGACACTCAGCGGAGTGAGCTACTACAGCATCCCTCCCAGTATTATTTTCTGGGGAACCAGCATTGCCTGTCCAATAGAGGCCGGCATTGTTGCTGAAATGGATGCTGTACTCAACACCTTCAACCAGACCAATCTCGGGTACCTGAATCCTCTAATTTACAATCTGGCAGATATGCAGTTCACCAATCCGCCTCAGATCGGAAATATAGGATATGATGCGACAGGAGGTTACAACTCCTCACTTCCAATGCTGCCATTTATGAATGTGGACACCGGCAAAAACCATCTCTATAATGCAACATACTCCTACAATCTTGTCACCGGATGGGGTTCTATAGATGCATACAACTTTACAAATTATGTTCTTGACAGAAACTTCTCGGACGTATTTGGAATGCTGAATGGAGTCGAGAATAATTTCACGATCTACAACCTAAGTGTAACATCCTATTACCAGAGTACAACCGGGGTGGCATCATCCAATGTCAATACGTACTACAATGCCTCCATACAGCAGAATCTGTTTCTTTCTGACCAGCTTGGGGCGCCCATCTACTGGATCCAGAATGTGATTTACATCAGTGGTTCTCCTTCAGCAGGTTGGAGCATGACATATTCAGGATGGGTTGTATATCCATTCTACGGGCAGTATCCCACACAAGCGCTGTACCAGTACAATTTCCCCCTTGAAGAAGTTGTTTCACTACCACATAATTTCGATATTTCAAGCTGGCTCAGTGGTTCCGGCTTGAATGAAATAATGAATTTTAGGGTGAATGGCAATGTCCTTCAGATACCAGTTCCAGGAGCTGCTTACATAATATCCGGAAGCAACTATTCCTACTCCTGGCAGGGACATACGTACTACAATGGGCCATATCCTGATAATTCGTACCCTGGGGGCTTGACACCACAGTTTGGATTGGTGGGAGGACCTTCCTACGGGATAGGCGAATTTGCCTCACCAACACTTGGTGCCATGAGCGCCTATGTAGAACCCATGGGCCTAGGCGCTTATATTCCTGCTTCCACTGCAATCTTTTCCTATGGCCAGGATCAGACAGGCGAATCTTCAGCCAACCTTGCCTGGACAGCGACGGGTACCAACACTTTTTCCATGACTGTTCAGGCCGGCAGCCAAACCCAGGGCGTACTAAGCTATTATCCGTTGGGGTATAACATAACCGTAGCACAAAATGGGCTTCCCGCAGGAAGTACTTGGTACGCCAACTTCTCCAACGGGCTTGACTTATTCAGCACCTCCAATGACGTATATGCATTGCTGCCCAACGGTACTTATTACCTGAATGTATCAGGTCCCTCCGGATACGTGGCAAACCAGACTGAATTGAAAGTCACAGTGAACGGGCAGGCTGAACTTTATTCTATTACTTTCACTAAGGTGAAACCACCAACCCACTACAGTGTTAACTTCACTGAGATAGGACTCCCAATTGACAACCTCTGGAGTCTTGAATTCAATGGGACTACATATTACAGCAACTCCACTGATTACAGTTCCATAGTCCTTAATGTTCTAAATGGGACATACAATTATACTGAATTCAATACTTCTGACTACTACGTGAAGAGTATCCCATCTGGAAGCCTCACTGTCAGTGGTGCGAACGTGAAACTTGCAGTAGATTATTCCCATTATGCTTCCATACTTGGATCCATATTTCCAGTGGGTTCATCCTTAAACATTAATGGAAAAACCTACCCGGTTGAGGTCAACCAGAGCTACAAGGTTAAACTGGAAGCCGGAAACTACAGCATTAAGGTAATGGACTCCGGTTATCAGACATTCTATGACAATATTTCCCTCAGCAATGGCCAGGTAATTTACCTGAATGTTTCGCTGCAACCCTTGCCCACATCGAGTGGGGGAAACAGTAATCCACCTGTGGGCAACAACCTGTATACTTACGCAGGTGGTTCGGTAATCCTTCTGGTGATAATCGGTGCTGCGGCACTAGTAGCAAGAAAACGGCGTTAAATGGACTATTATTCCAATTTTTTTAAATTGGTCTGAAAAATATAAATTTAAGGACAAAATGCACTTTAGTGAGATTTCTGTCTATAGTGTCCGGTACATCCACAGACGGCCTGACCATGGCACTTGTTGATTTAACCGGCACCGGACTCGAGACGAAATTCCAAATTCTTGAATCCCAGACATTTGCTTACAGCAGGGAAATGAGGAAGGATCTCCTTAAAATCGCAGAGGGCAGAAGTGTCACAATGGAATTCATAAGCAGGGTGCACTGGAACCTTGGGCGCCTGATTGACCAATGGGCCCGAGTCTTTGGTGACTCATACGATGCCATCTCCTATTCCGGACACACCGTTTATCATGGCCCATCTTTTGGGGATCTGCAGGCCGGGACATTCCAGATAGGCGAGATCTCTGTGCTAGTGGCCAATTCTGGAAAGACAGCTGTCACCGACTTCAGATCATCAGATATATCCTATGGGGGCCTGGGTGCGCCACTGACCGCTGTTTCAGATTATTTCATCCTTAAGGAACCTGGCACACTGGCAATCAACATCGGAGGCATCTCCAATATTGCCTATGTTCTTCAAGGAGGTGTAATGGGCTTTGACACCGGTCCTGGGAATATGTTGATAGATCTGGCTGTCCAGAAAATGTTTGACAGGAATTACGACGCAGATGGCGCCTATGCCTCCCAGGGAGAAATAAACACTTCCATGTTATCCTACCTTCTCAAGGATGCATACCTGAATATTGCTCCGCCAAAGAACACAGGCCGCGAGTACTTCGGAGAAGACTATGTTGATTCCCTTATGGATAAATTCAGTTCAATAAACAAGTATGATTTTCTCAGGACCCTCACAAGGTTCACTTCAGTATGCATTGAGGCTCAGGTTGAAAAATACATCAAAAAACCGGTGGAAAGAATTGTCGTCGGTGGAGGGTGCACTAAGAATCCGCTTATAATGTCAGACCTGAAGGAGCTTTTTTCCACAAAAGTCCAGACATTTTCAGATATCGGCGTTGACGATATGTCCAGGGAATGCCTCGGTTTTGCAATCCTGGCAAACCAGACTCTGCATTCCAAACCAGGCAGGATGAATAGTTCCGGCAGAGTTGAAGGCGATGTAATAGGCAGGATTAGTCCCGGGAAGAATTATCCTGAAATTATCAAAATGATAACAAAAGACATCAACTGAGAACTTTATTCATTCAGGATCCTGTTTTTTTATATTCCATGACATGAATGAAGCGGGCCTGTCAACAGAGGATATCTTTATACCAAAGTTCCGGTAATCAATATACTTATGGAACATTGGGCGGAGGCATTATGACCATATCAGCACAGATTGGGCTAGAACGCCCGCAACTTTTGCCGATTTCCATTTTTCTTGTCATATACCTCTTATTCAGCATGATAATTGAATTCAGCCAGTTCCTGATCTCGCCTGACATTTCTCCATACACAACCTTTGCTTCAAGGGATGTTTCCGTACTGTTGCTATACTCGCCTTTTCAGTATGCCGTTATATTCGTAGCAGGAGTTGTTATGCTCCTTACAAATACATCAATGTTTGTGTCCAGAAGAAAGTTGTCCATTGCAGCATATATGCTGATTTCCGCATCTATTGTAGTTCCCCTTTCTCTGTATTACACGCCATTGTCTCTGCTCATAACACTTTCTCTCGAGTCACTGGGCCAACCGCAGGCAACTGTAACTATATATTATCACCTGATTGTTTCTGCCCTAATTTCGGTATTACTGCTATTTCCATTTCTCATAATAGGAAAAGAAATATTCCTCAAGGGAGACAACAGGATCGAATTAACAGGATTTCTTTTCTTTTTAGCCTATATTTTGATTGTGCCCTTGATTGATCTCATACATGTCCTGTCCCAGGATGTGTTAAAACTCGGAAACTCCTTAGCTTCTTTCATTCTTATCACCCTTCCAGTACTGCTTGAGTTTTTTGCGTACATTCTCATGGCGATCCCTTTTGTGAAGCACATTGGAAATCTTGTGGCGAAGAAGAACCTTAACTCTACTCCAAGACCTTGAAAGAGCATTCTTCCACTGCACTTCTTACTATAAATTATTCACGGTTGGATGAGTTTCCTGGTTTTTAAGTTGTAAAACTATATATATGAATAAAAATATAAAGCCATAACGATGGATAGCACTACAGTAATGAATAACAATACTGGAAAGAGGCTGCAATTCAGCTGGCATTTTTTCCCAGGCTTTCTTTCCACTCTTTCATTGCTGTTCTGCACCCTTATTGTAATTGCAAATCAAAGTTTCATTCCTCATTTTACTCTGAGCCTTTCCAGTGTAAGCCAGATTGAATTGTTCTTCATCAGACTTTACTCATACATACCATACTTTCTGCTTGCATCTGTGGTACTGTCTTTTATAACCGAACTGACCCTGATTTCAAAGTTCAGGGACCGTAAGATACCACATAGGAGAGTCGCTATACTCGGATCGTCTCTATTCTCACTCTTCTTGGGGTTTCCTTTCCTGCCAGACATTATCTTTAACCTTGACCCTGCCATAAGTTTACAGACCCACATATTCACCTTCATAAGATTCATGCAGTTTTTCCCGATTATTCTGACCGCCTACCTTATATTGACCATATTCCTCGGCACATTCCTCATTACTGTTGTAACTGGGTCAAGATGGAGGATAATTCTACCAATGGTTGCTATAGTTTTACTGGTTTTTCAGATTATGGTGATATGGGGTTATTATATGACGGTCCCTTCAATGGCTGCTTTTCCCACTCTCAATACACACTTCTTCAATTACATAGGAAATAATTATGAGTCGTTTGTGGTTGAACTGACTGGTCCTAAAATCACTGGATACCCTCTTATCATAAGTACTGCCTACGTGTATGCCCTGGCCCTTCTACTCTTATGCGTCACGTTTTTCCCAGTTTTTGGACGAAGAAAAGTTAGCTCTCCATAATAGTGGTCGGCCGCCTTCCTTGGCTTACCACTTATGGGGATATTCCCCCGACAAGATTGTCGAAGACATCCCTTGTAAAGTCAAAAAGGGGAAGCAATACATCTCTATTGTACTTGACAGAAGTGATTTTGGAAAGAAGATATGCGCCTTCAATCCTAGTTAACCTGAATGAATATGTTCGGTCGAGGAGAAGTTGTCTCACCATCACATTGTGTTTTTCAAGGAATTTTATGAGGGATTTTAAGGAATGGGTTTTGGGGACGGTGCCAGTAAGCTGTAATGCCTTGTACTTGAGCAGATACTCACAGTGCTGGTGTAGAGCTATAGCTGCAAGTACCCATTTCTTTTCCTCTATCATTCGCTGGGATTCTTCAAGATAGAGTTCTGTCTTCTGCCTGAGCGTATCGAGGTCTTCTCTGATCTCCACTTTCCCATTCTATTATTTAAGGGCTTAATAAAGATATTTATAATGTGTGAAAGATGCGAAAAAAAGCAGTTTTCCCTAAATGCAACTTTTCTGGTCATAACCCCAGGAGTGTAGCCAGGATTTTAAGGAAGGGAAAATAGGTTATCACCACCAGGAAATTCAACAATATGAGGGAAAAAAGAGCAAAGCGGATAATTCTGGTTTCTGTGGGCATTATTCCCATTTCCACTTTGTTGCCAATCCATCTCAGTGAGCCTATGAATGCCAATGGCATTACAAGATCCAGTATTGCAATCAGTGCTTCGGGGAGCCCAGAAGCCGCTGCAGATATTATTCCAAAAAGATAGTAAGGAATTGTGGTCGGCAGGACCCTGGGGCCAAAGAAAGCAAATGTAATCATTGGTACCAGCAGAATGATGAAAAAGAGTGGTTTTGCAAAGGTAATAGCCTGTACCAATCCAAGCAGGGGGCCATAACCACCAATATTCAAAGAACCGTAAAAGCTCACGAAATTCCCATTGGCTGCATCCAGCAGAAGAATGAAAAGAGATACTGCCGCAGTTATAAGTGAAATGTAATTCTCCCTGAGAAGAAAACCCATTTTTCTGTCGCTCCTAATTAAGGCAACACAGGCCAATATTACCACAAAAAGATATATGACCGATGTTGCGGAAGCAAGAATGAAGAAAAGTGCTGACGCCCATCTGATCTCTATTTTGTAAAGGTAAAAACCCAGTAGAAAGAGGGTTGGAAATATGCTCAAAGTAGTGAATACCTGCCAATTGAATCCAGCTAGAGGGAAATAGAACAGGTACGAAAGTAGGGAGAAATAGGTGTAGCGGTCAGCCACAACATATTCTCTTCCAATGAGTGCAATCATGACCCCGCCAGTCAGGAATGACAGGACATTAATAGTGGGCATTATAGGCTGCAGGATCTGCCATGGGAAAGATACCTGCAGATGAAGTAAGTTGAAGACCTGTCCGGGAAATCTAATTATTGCTTCCGGGTAAAAATACACCAGTAAAAGGAAGGATAGAATTATGGCTGCAGAACTTAGCGAAACCGTCAGTTTGTATCTAAGTGATCTACCTTCTGCAGCAATACTCACACCAAATGATCGCTTGGGTCCTAAAAAAGAATAACGGATTTAGCTGAGAATTTCGCCTGAAAGTGAATAGATGAGATGAAGAAAAATATGAAAAAATAGATCTAAAATTAAAGTAGATAGGATTAAAAAAAAGTGAGGTTTTGAATGAGGAGGTTACTTCCCCATATTCCTCCTTCTAAGCAATGTTGCTACTCCGCCCACAAGAGCAACAGCACCTATTGCACCACCTGCGTAGTACAGATCCTGGATTGGGAGGCCCGCTGAACTTTGCTTGAAGAGAGATGTCACGTTTACCGATTGCCCTGGCTGCAGAGTAACATTATCGTAAATGCTTCCAGATGAATCCTTGACAACAATTTCGTACGATCCCGCAGTCAATGTCAGATTGAAGGCCCCTGAACTCAGGTTCTCTCTGACTCCATTTACATACAGGGAATAACCGCTGGCTGGCATTATTCCAGTTATGTATGAATAATGCGTAAATACGACGTCAACAGTTTTGTTCGTATCATTGAGAGTATAGGAGCCAGCCAATACTGAGCTGTAGTAAAGGGAAGTGTTGCTTATTGTGAAAGAGAATTCAGTACCCTTGTAGGCTGTTATGGTGTAATTGTTTCCCGTAACAGTATGTGACGTCCCGTTTATTGTAATGATCCATGAAGTTGACGAAGGAAGGCCCGTTTCAAGTAAGGTAAATTCCAGAGGTGGATTATACTGAACGTTTGTTTGGCTTCCATTTCCAGAGTAACTCTCGGTACCGGATGATTGGCTAACCAGTTTGAAACCTGACACAATGTTAATTTTGTACGAATATGCCTGGTAGGTTGCGTTGAGGATATCAAAAGCGATGGTTGAACTGCTCGACGTCTTTGTCTGCCCATTGAAAGTCACAGACCAGACTGTGCCGGAATAGAGGCCGGTTTCTGTGAACACTGCCTGAGGTCTGGTCCACTTTTTCATCAATGGATAATTATCGGAATATCCAGAGCCAATTACGTAGGGGGTATCTCCTATGCCATCTCCGTTTCCATCAGTACCGGTGTATTTGTCCCAGTAATTTCCACCCATAGGAAATGATGTGTTGAAAGTTATGTTTGTCTCAGTTGATGCTGGATGTATCACACCTGTGTAATTTACGAAATTGTTATGGTAAAAAGTGATGTTTGAATCTGCATCTGAATACAGGATATATTGCGAGATATTGGACACATAATTGCCAGCAACTGTTACTCCATTAACCAGATTAGTGGAGAATGATAAATTGAAATTGCTGAAAGAATTGTTCAGTATGCTCACGTTGGATGTAGTGTATACTTCCACTGCCGCACTATACCATGTACTGCCATAATTTCCTGTAACTGAATTTCCTTCCAATACTGCGTTTGAGAGTTGCCCTATGAATACGGCTTCAATTGAGCTGGCCATTGAGACGTAATTGTAGCTTACAGTCAAATTATTGGTGCCAGAGAAACTTAACGCATAGGCCGATTCAGCTAACTGCTTAAGGTCGACATTGTTGGAACTAACTGTTACATTATTTGAATTATAGCCCCTGAGGGATATGGCTTTCAGCTGAAGTTGCCCTTTTAACCCAGTTTCGCTGATTACATTGTCTGTTATTAACACATTATTGTAGGAACCGCCAGAAGCACTTCCTATCAACACAGATGTGTCAAAACCATTAATATCGGTCTGGTTAACGACTATATGGTTTCCACTCACGGAGACGTAGTTGCCAGAAAATTCAATCCCCTGGCAAAGAGTTCCGTAAAGTGTGAGTAAATTATATGAAATTGTAGAATTCTCAAACTGTGAAGAAGGAGAAGCGATCCCAGTTACATCTGCAGAAGTTATCCCAATTGTGTTACTGGTGACTTTCATGTAATTAATTACTGGGCCAGTTCCCAATAAGTTTAGGCCAATACCACTGCCTCCAGTGATTTCAACATTATTGCTTGAAACTGAATTATTTGATCCAGTAACCTGAATTCCAATTATTTGATTAGTTGGAGCTCCCCCATTTGTGATATTTACCGAATTTCCATTTAATGTCGTGTTTTCAGAGTACGAAGTTATTCCAGTTACTGAGACCTGAGTTGCATTTATGTAAATGGAATTGCCTGATATGCTGCCATTTCCTCTGGTTTGAATTGCTGCATAGTTTAATCCAGTCTCATTAGCTGTAACAGAGTTCCCTGTAATTGTGATATTGTTGAGTGAACCTCCTAGGGCAGGAGATGCATCTATTGCCCCTGATTCAGAGGTGCTTGTAAGTAAGTTGTTTGAAATGGTCGAATTGTTTCCACCTACTAGCAGTGAACCTTCCTCGTTGTAATCCTTGAAATGGCTGTTTGATATAGAGGAATTGGCACCTCCAGTCAATAGGTCAGCAAAGACACCATGTGCAGAAAAAGAGTCATTGTAAACTGTAAAATTGCTTGCCGTGGAAGTTGGGATTGGAAGGAATGCGTTGGGGAAATAAAGTCCAAGAAACACGTTTCCAGGGGGACCCAATAAAGCTGAGGTGTTGAACACTGAGTTTGTGATCTTGATGTTCGTGGAGTAATTTGTGGCAAAAAGACTAATTCCTGTAGAGGTCACAACTATGTTGTTAAAATTGTCATTGTTCGTATAGGTAGTAAAGATGCCAAAGTAGGCATTGGTACTATTCAAGTTAAGATTGCTGATTGACACTGAATTTGTATGAGAGATATTCACCATGTATGTTGCTGGCGAGCCATGCGGCCCATAGAATAAGGTGTGACCCTGGCCATTGAAAATGGTATCATTGTGTTCTATCACTATTGTACCGTTTATGTTGCCAGTAAGGTTATAGTAATTCCCATGGTGAGTCAGTGGCGCGCTAGCATTATTGAGTGTACCATTGGCATTTATTACAACTGTTCCATTGAATGCAGCGTTTAGGAGTCCAGGACCAGCGTTCATTACTGGGTTTGCAGAACTTCCAGGAATTACAACAACAATGGCGGACAGTGCTAGTAATAATGCTATGGTGCCTATTAGGGCTGATTTAAAAATCATTTACCAAGCAAACTTTTGGTTAATAAGAACTTATCTGAACTAATAATTTATATCAACTACTCACAGATATAGAATTTCAAGTCCCGGTGGGCAACATTGAAAAATAAAGATTAATGGAAATCGGCTTTTACCAACAATCTGTTAGAAATGATTCTCAAATTCAGTGTTTTAGCAAAAATCTTCTACTCTTATGTGAATTTAGATCCATGACAGAAAATAACTTAGAAAATATAGTTGAAGGTTTTCTCAAGGTATTGAGCAGCACCAAGAGTTCGACAGACTTTGTATTTGACAACCTTGAACTCGAAATAAGCACAATCAAGACAAAAATCACACTAAATGGAAAAATCAGCATAGAAGTGAGGCCACTTCACGACTGATGATCAATATCAGAATTGTGCAGATTTTTACGTGAAATATCTGCATCATACTGGTATATGCCGTAATTTACATCCATTGATGCAACTTGAAGGTCGTACAGGCTTCCAATAATGGATGGATCTGGCAGAGTTACAAAAGTTTTCTATAAATTACTTATTACATACCTAGAAAACCCATAATGTAAAGTTATAATACCTAATAACTAGGATACTATTTATCCTGACTTAATCAAGGATCTAAATTCACTTAATTTCGACGGTTACTTCTCTTCAATCACTTTGTATATCTTGTCCACTTTCTCTTTTAGGTCGCTCATATCTCTGGCCATTTTGGGAAGATTCTCTGCGAAAACCGTTTCAATTCTTTCCAGGTTTTCAACTCGTTTCATTATAAAGTCTATCCTTTCGCTTAATTCTGAATTGCTCAGTGGTGTGAAAGTTACTTTCACTTCCTGTTTCCTGTCTTCCTCTTCTGTGAGGTAACCCATGTTGAATGAACCAAGAGTATTGACTGCCTCTATTTCGAAGTCCTTAGCAGACACATAATGTGAGAATATATAGTTGGAGAGTTTCAGGCCATGGCTTTGGGCATGAACGCATTCCTTTGGGTCAAGTTCTTTTGACAGCCCGTTGGAGAATATGATCTTAATTTTAGAAGCACTGCAAATGGGGTAATCAAATGTCCTGAGTTTCTCGATGACACGTCCCTCGAGCTCCATAGATATACTGATGGGGAGTTTTCTCTTGAGACCAGAAACAGTGTTTTTAAGGTCGAGTAACTTAATGTACCTTGAAGCTGAGACAATCTCGTCCTTCAATACATTATGGTCCGCCATCATACGGATATATCACAAATATGGAAATAGTTTCATATCAATAAATAATCTAGATAATAAGGGGCTTTGGCATTAAAACTCTTAAAAATTGTTAATTTAGCCGATTAATCCTCACATCAATTGAACCCAGTTCTTAATTGTGCCCGTCACTTCTTCTTTTTCAGGTACCCCATTAAATACCATGCTACCAAGTTCTTTTTTCATACCGGATACCCTGCTTTCTATTTCCAGGAGAAATTCTTCAGGTTGGAACTCTTTGCCATAGAATTTGAGTTTTAAGTTTATATGATCTCTGTTGAATTTTACACCTTTTATACTTATAAGATAGTAAAGGTCAAAAATATCCCTTGCTTTCTTTCGGGTGAGAATTGCCCTGACTTTCTCTGAGGCTACCTCTTCTAGGTCCATTCCGGATATTGGACTTACTGGGATAAGATACCCAGGCACATTGAGTGAGAGTGGTACCGGAGACAACTGTAGTTTCTCTCTTTTGCTAATTTCCACATATACTGAGCATCTGTCCTTCTCGCTATTGGTTAGGGGGCCATTTGCCAATATTCTGAATGACAATCCATTACCATCGTCTTTGTATATTCTAAGCTGGTTTTCAACTCCAATTAATTTCAAGCTTCTAGAAACAAACTCAGGAAGTTCAGACTTTACTTTTCCAGTAGTGGTGAAGTCAAGGTCTTCCGAAAATCTATTTAATCCATGGAAGAACCACAAATATGTACCGCCTTTGAAAACCAAGGGATACGCTGATAGGGATGAAAGGATTAAAGCTTGTATGTAATGTTCTTCCTGTTGCCAGGGCCTTAGCTTATTGATCTTTGAAAGTTCAACTAAAATGTTTTTTTCAATAATGATACCACCGCCTTCAATCGTTTGCTGTATTTGCTGTCAATTTTGCCAATAATACCTTTCAGCTGCACAATATCCAGTGAATCTTCGTATTCTTTCACTTGGGAGGCCGAATATATTCTCAGATACAGCCCGTCAATGATTGCTTTTTCTGGAGTTGAAATAAATGCGTAAGATTGCCCCATTAAATGTCTTTCGTAACCAAAAAACAAAGCAGGGTCTATTTTGTGATAATTAATTCCAAGGCCTTCAAACAATTTTGAATTAACTGTGGTAACAGTCTCAATATATTTTGTGACCTGTTTGGATATGCCATGAAATAGGAGTGCAGTGTCTAGGGAAACATAAGCAGGTTCAATTAGTTGGGTGGCCACAACATAGTCATTATCGGTAAATGATATCCTTCCCCTCATCACTTTTTGTGCAAGATTCTTAGCCACAAGTCTAGACATATACACCCTTGCAGATTCAACTGACTTCCCAGTCAAATGGGACAATTGCTGTGGGGTATAGACTGCTCTACCGGACTTCAATGCTTTATCTCTGATCTCATAAATAGAAAGGGAGGCCACTTCAATCATCCCAAGATAACATTTTTGTTATGTGGGAATGATTGAAAACTTATATAAACTTACTTAGATTCTTTTCGGTCTTACAGAATTGGATTTTCTGAGGCCTGTTCAGAATAAGACTAAAGTATGCCTACCGATTTTCATATTAACAGTAACTTTCGAAGGGCAACAGAGGGGTCCGGCTCAATGCCGTATAACCATAGTTATACGGTATAGTTGGTGACTGCCTTTATTTTTCTGGCCTCGAGCACCTTTTAGGGCATTATTTTCAATCAAAAATCACTGACCTCAACATTATCCTGAATCTCTTTTACAATCTTCTCAAGATAGACTTTCTTTCTGTAGTGATGCTGCGATTTCTCAAAGGCCCAAGCTGAAATGGCTCCAGTAATTATGTATCCCGGGTCGTCAGGCGCAGCGTTGGCTTCAACCTGATCTGTGAAGTGTTTGTAAATTTCCTCCGACTTCAAATCAGAAATGAAATCCTTGAAGGTCTCCTTCATCCTGTGGTGGTCATCTTGTTTTAAGATTATTCTGCCCCTATATTTAGGTGTGAAATCAAGATCATCTTCTTTTTCAGTAAACCAGTTTATGGCATCCTTTTGAAAAAACACTTCAGCAAATGCCTACGCTGTCAATTTTGGGTGCGAGAAATCCACACCATCTGTCAGGTCATAGGTGACGACGGAATTATCAACAGACATACTCCTGGCATTTTCAATCTGTTGAGTCAATTTAGTAAGGTCCTTTGCCATAATTGTTCCCCAGGCTAAGACCCATTTTTTACTTATTATATTTTGTATAAATATAGATGATACTTGATTGCATGTAAAAGTAATAATCAAGATGTCAATTCTAAGACCATAGAAGATGTAACACTATTTACTAGAAATAATAAATATGTTATTACGTTATATTACAT
>JBJKQJ010000110.1:0-2906 GCA_046705445.1 Thermoplasmataceae archaeon | reverse complement strand
GGGTACCTTACTTTACCTTCCACTTGTCCATTGATTCCTGCAGCTGCGCTTCGTATTTAGGTCCGAGATTTCTTGCAATTTTCTGCAATTTTTTTAGGTTCTTCAGGAAATTATGTTTGCTGGTGCTTTTGATAAGCTCGTTGAAACTCTTTGTGTCATTTGTCACTTTGACAAAATAGTAAGCAAAAGTTGCTGATATTATCAGAGCCAATGCAAAAATCCAGTACTCCCAGTTGCCAATTACTGTGAGGGTAAAGCCGGATTGAATCACTGAGGAGTTCTTGATTACAAGGTCGTTCATTGTCAGAACAAGCAATGCAACACCAAATGCCATAAGGATCAGGTAAATAATCGACTGATATTCTCGCCACGAAGTTGCCATTTTAACGTCAATTCATAAGTATGAATTATTTAATTCCATCGGTGTAGCTATTTAGAAAGACTTACTTTTTCCCTGAGCCCAGAAATTCGATGAGTTTTTCCAAAGCCCTACTTCTGTGCGATATGTCGTTTTTCTCCTGAATATTCATCTCAGCCAGCGTTCTATTCTGGCCATCTGGAATGAATACCGGATCGAAACCAAAACCAGCAGTTCCTCTGGCAGCTTCGGAAATTTCGCCTTCAAGTTTACCCTCAAATTGCCTGCATTGGCCACTGGAACAGTAGGTTATGACGGTCAGGAATCTAGCCTTGCGCTCCTTATCTTTCAATAATTTCAATATGCCTTCATTGCCTATTTTAGATGCAACAAAAGATGAATATGGGCCAGGGAAGCCGTTCAGAGAGTCAATATAAAGCCCAGTATCCTCAAGAAAGAAGGGCTTGTCTATTTTTCTTGAGAGTTTGACGGCGCTGTCAAGAGAAATCTCATTTGTTGTGTCTGCCTGTATCTCTTCGTATTTCATCCGTTCCCACTGTAGGCTGTAACCTGCTATAGTCAAAACTTCGCTAATTTCATTGAACTTATGTTCGTTGCTTGTTATAAACAGGATCAAACGTATCTTCTTCTCCTTTCCAGTTCAGACACTGTTTCTACCACAGTGCTCCAGTTTTGGAACTTCTTCATGTAACCTTTCCTGAAGTTCTCAAGTAGATCTTTGGCAGATGAACTTATGGCATTTAGGGATTCACCAAACAGGTAAAGATCCACGGCCATATCTTCTGTCTCAGAGTCAGCCTTGCCCATGCTGGCATCAATAAGATATGGATTTCCATCTTCTGCTACCAGAATATTGGCAGCAGTTAGATCACCATGTGTCATCCCTCTGGAATGCAATATGCCAACATATTGACCCAGGACCAACATCAGTTTCTCATGGTTTCCGGAATTCTTGATGAAAGCCCTGAGAGTGACTCCATTTATCTTTTCATATATAGTAGAAAAATTAGACATGTCAACGTCGTACACGTCGGGGACAGGAATGCCATTGTCTTTTGACTTAAGAATTAAGTTGATTTCATTTTTCATTCGTTCCAGTCTGATCTTTTGGTCCAGTACCTGATTACGATATGTTTTCGGTACTCTCATTTTGACAGCTGAGTCTCTTCCCCAGAATTCCTCAAAGCTTATTATTGACTCTGCGCCCATGTTCTCCGGTATTCCATCACCGGTGCTACTTATCCAGGGCACTTCCACCTGATCTATTCTAAAGCGTTGGTCAACAGTTGTCTCCTCCAGGTCGATCCGATAACCGCTTTCGTACATCATCATACCGGCCTGAGCAATCATCGCTCCATTATCCATGCAGTACTGGTCATCAGTAAGATATGCCTTAATGTGCAGACTTTCTGAGAGTTCTGCAAGCATCTCTCTTAACCTCTGGTTTTTTGCAACACCGCCTGCTAGGAGTATCTCTTTTTTGGAAGTCTGATGCAATCCTCTCTCAAGAACTTCGAGAAGCATTGCAAAAGAATATTCCTGAACGCTGAAACAAACATCCTCAGGACTTTCACCCTTTCGAAGATGCTCTTTTGCAGCAGTATAGATTCCAGAAAATGATGTGTCCATTCCCTTCACAGAATAGGGCAGATCCAATAGTCTACTCCCGTCTCTAGCCAACCTTTCTATTTCGGGTCCTCCCGGAAATGGATACCCTAGGTCACGGCCAAGCTTGTCCAGAAGATTTCCAAGGCCAATGTCCATAGTCTCACCAAGAACCCTGTATCTCCCCTCTGAATGGGCTATGACCTGCGTGTTACCTCCTGAAACGTACAGCATAATCGGATCAGAAGCTCCAGTAACTTTCCTGCCGATTTCAACATGGCCAAGAGGGTGGTTCACACCTAATATGGGTTTGCTGGCCTTTACTGCAAGAGTCCTCGCAGCAGTGGCGGCCACTCTTAAACAAGGTCCGAGCCCCGGTCCTCTAGAATATGTTATTAAATCAATATCAGATAGTTTAAGTCCCGCCTTTCCAATGGCCTGGGAGACAACTTCTTTCACGTTTTCCGCATGATGAAATGCAGCCTCTCGGGGGTGGATCCCTCCATTCGGGTTGTGGTAGGTTTTTGAAACATTACTAATAATCGAATCCTCGTTGACTATACCACAACTAATGGTATGGGCGGTACCCTCAATACCCAATGTTATCAAGCTTTTCAATAGCCAGATTGAGCCCCCCTATATAAGTGTAAATTCACATGTGCAAATTTTCTCATTGTATCTCACTCCTTCCGGAGTTGCCATTCAACTGGCAAAACTGTTAATTTCATATATTTAGGAAAAAAGCGCATTACCAAGCAATTTTTATTAACGAGATAGGCATAAGCAAGAACCTAGTTAAGGTCAATATCATCGTAAGAAGAGAGGTAAATATGGCAAACTCTGTTGCAGTTATTGCTGATTCAAAAAGCGGAAAAACATACAAAAAAGAAGTGACACCAGAGAATCTCAACTCCCTGGTGGG
>JBJKQJ010000109.1:0-5028 GCA_046705445.1 Thermoplasmataceae archaeon | reverse complement strand
ATCTGAAATATTCTAAAATTTCAGTGTAGCGGGATAGGTCCCTTCTTCAGAGGATTCCCACTGGAGTGATCCACGTACAAGGGTAAGTGTATCAGGCCCCTGTTCCAGGGAGAGCACTATCTTGTTTCCTGAAAGTTTGAGACCCAGTTCGCCGCTGTTTAGGGTTTCCATGAGTACATCATCCCCCCTGTGTATCTCTGTGTAATAAACCTCACCATCGTGTGTATTGAACTTTGATTTAGTCCAGTACAGGTGAGAAAAGGTGATGGTGTCAGTAAAAATCCTGAAATAGAAATCAAGCTCCTCTTCCATTGAACCGCTTGCCTTGAAATCCTGAACCATCTGAAGAAACTCCCGGTCAATTTCAGTAGCGTCATCTGCATCTATCAGATGCCCAGGGTAGACTATATTAGCAGTATAGTAGCTGTTCTTCTTGAGCTTTCTTAGAGTTATGAAACCTCTTTCATCTTGATGGACCACTATTCGCCCATTGAGGGAATAAGCTTTCAGAACAGCACTCTTGATCTGTTCCCGGTTTTTCCAGGTAACCCCGAAATTTTCAGGGAATTTCCAGTTGAACCATTCAGGTCGGCTCTCCTGTGAAACATCTGCGTACTTGGAGTACAGCTCCTTGTGTCTCTCATTCCAGTAGTCCCGTGCAAGGAATGACTGCGGTAGAGTCCTGAATGCGTCAAGGTCTATGGAAGACTCCCCATACATGAATTTGCTCACTGATGGATTGTACCTTATGGCCCAGTGACCGGGGCCCACAAGGATCAGGTGATTGTCTACAAGGACGAATCCCAGCACTGAGGTGGATATAAGATCATAAAGGACTCTTTTAGGTTCCACCAGAACAAGCCTTATGGAGGCATCTTCAAATCTCGCCTCTGTTTCCTCAAGTGCTGACAAGGCTTCCCTGCTCCAATCTTTTCTGGGCAGCATAACAACCAGTCTCGCTTCATTAATGGGCATCTGTTCTTTGGACTCAAGCAGGGAATTGAGTTTTAGAACCTCATCCCTGAACAGTTTTACCTTTTCTGGAGATATTTCTGCCTGCCCGTCGCACTCACAGTATATGTGCCCTTTGCTGCCTCGGATGAACACATCATGATATACGCCCAGGGTTTCAAGCCTTGGCACAACCTCTTCTCCCCTGGCTACGCAAACGGCGGCATATGCCATCTCAAGAAGCGGCCCTTCCACAGTTAATGACCCCTGAAGATCCTGGTCGTTATCCATGCCATTTTGAGACACTTATTTTATTTAAACGTTTTTTGTCTGGCACAGCTTAATGATAACTTTCCAGGATGAAAGATGGCTGATCCAAACATTGACATAGGCAGCATAACATATATCCGGTGTCAGGAGTGGAAAATATTTGTTTGATTTGGTCCTGAAGAACTGCCGCATTTTTGGTGCAGATGAATCAGAAGATACAATAGGAATCAGGCATGGAAGAATAGCTTACGTAGGACACAATGAACCACATGCCGCGAAGAAAAGTATTGATCTGGAGGGAAAAATTGCACTGCCGGGATTTATTGATTCCCATACCCACCTACAGAATCTGGGTTTGTCGCTTGTAAGGTTGGATCTTTCCAGCACAGCGACTAGGGCAGAAGCACTGGAAAAAGTTGCAGAATTTGCCGAGGCCTCTAAATCCGGGTCGATCGTGGGCTATGGCTGGGATGAAACCCAGTGGGGAGAAAAAGACTATCTCACACGGCAGGAACTGGATTTCCTGAAAACCCCCGCAGTTCTTTACAGAAAGGATATGCACATGGCAGTGTTGAATTCTAAAGCACTCTCCATAACCGGCATCGAATCAAAAGACGGAGCGGTGAAAGAGGAAAAAATGGCGTTGCTCTCCTCCCTGACAGATCCAGATGAAAATGAACTTCGAAAGGGACTTCAAGCTGCCGCAGATTATGCCGTCAGCCAAGGAATAACCACTGTCAGGGACATCATGGGCGCAAGAGCAAGGAATATTCTGGAGCGAGATAAACTCCCACTAAGAGTCTTTAAGCTAATTTATGACAGAGAATATGCAGGGAAAAGTCTGTCAGATTATTATTCCTGGGGAGTGAAGATGTTTCTTGATGGATCCATAGGCTCAAGAACAGCGGCACATTCAGGCTGGAGCCAGGAGAATCTTAAATTCTCCAATGAAGAGCTGAACGCAAGACTGGTTGGTCTTTGGAAGCAGGGGATCCCAGCAGCAATGCATGCCATCGGCGAAACAGCCCTGGAACAGGCGGTAATGTCTTTAAAGTCACAAAAAGGGTCCTTGAGAAACAGTGTAGAGCATTTTGAGCTGGTTTTTCCAGAGCTTCTCCATGAAATTGGCGACTCTACGGTGGTGTCAAGCCAGCCCAATTTTCTGCAGTGGTCAAATGAGGGTGGATTGTATGAAAACACTCTTGGAACAGAATGGATCGGAAAGGACAACACATTCAGAACAATATTGGATTCAGGAGTGCATCTGGCCTTTGGGTCAGACTGCATGCCCATGGGCCCCAGCTATGGCATCGGCCTTGCAGTGAACTCTAAACACTCACGGCAGAGAATTACCGTGGATGAAGCGATCTGGGCTTACACAAGTGGGAGTGCGTACCTGCTGCATGAAGAACTGGTTTCCGGTAAGATTGCAGATGGCTTCAGGGGCGATCTGGCTATTTTTGATGAGAAATATACAGATGAGCCTTCCCATATCGGTCACAAGAAGCCATTAATGACAATTGTCGGAGGTAATGTGGTTTTCCAGGCACACTGAAAGCCCTTGCCAGAATCCCCAGCTGATTGCATGCAAACTTGAACCAGCTATTTATTTATAGGATGTATAAATGATTATATTCAGGCAGGGTCACAAATATGTATATTACTGGACTTAATTATTACACCGATCTTGGTTCATTCAAGGAAGGAAAACCTGTAAAACCAGAGAAAATTACGCAGGGACTGGGGAGCTCACAGGAAGAAGACCCTGCATTTCTGCTCAGCCTTGACAGGAAAATGGATTTTGACAAGGTATTCACCGTAGTAAAGGCAACTGTAATGGCTGCCATAAGAAAAGAGAGATCTGGCCTTGGCCTTGCACTCTCAGATCTTCCTTCAACTCTGGGGGCCTTCTGGCAGGTAGGAGGGAACTATATTGTGATGAACCAGGTACTCATAGATGCCATGACAAGGCTTACTTCGTCTCCGCGTGAATTCAACTCATTCATTTACATGATACTCACGCATGAATATCTCCATTCACTTGGTTACATTGATGAAATGGAGGCAAGAAAGATGACTGCCATTGTTGCAAAGAAAGCCTTTGGTGAAAACCACCCGGCTTATATCATGAGCAATGGCGATCTTTGGTCTCTGTATCCGGAACTCAGAACCGTCTCCGGCGGTATTGGGAACAGTATGAAGATCATAGGAAATTTCGACAGTTCCTCAACTTCTTACATAGCATAATTTTCAAAAAAATGGCAGGAAAATCCTGCTCAAACACTATTCTGAGGCCATGTTCTCGAAAAGGTCAACATATTGAATGTCCAGTTCCCACTCCTTGAATTCTCCTATTGCATTGTATATGACCTGGAAGAACTCTGGCAGTACCATTTCGGGAACAACTGTCGCAATAGAGAATGTTTTACCAAGTAGCCTTTGGGGCATTCCAAGGGTAACAATGGCAGATTGGGAGTTCTGGGTTACTAAATACTGGATAAGCGGGTTGGAAAATGATGTTTCGTAAATCCTCTTGTCCCCGGATATTTCGTTAAGCCAGTCCTCTTTGCCCCTCAACAGGGCGGTCTTATCATAATAGACGGCCCTGACTTCATCTCCAAGCAGATATTTCATCTCTCTGTTCCAACTCACTCCAAGATTCATAAGGACTGAGTCCTTGGTGATTTTCATAGCCGAAGGAGGAACGGATGTGCTGATTTCAACATATTTCAGTGGAATGGCAGCGGATATTTCCCTGTAGGTTGAGATCAGGCCCGAACTCTTTCCAAGGAACCTTATTGCAAATCTCCTGAAGTTAACCATTCCGTCCTTTAGAGCGGATCCCACTTTGCTCTCGTCGTTGGAATGGAACCTGAAGTAGATAAAGTAGGAACCCCCATTGAAAATAGCTGCATCGATGACTACAGAGGGAACCTTGTTAAGGGTTTTGAATGCTTCAAGAAACTTTGTTCCCTTGAGGTCGATCTTTATCATTACGGCATCGTTGGTAACCTGTGGATCAAAGTCCTGAAGTTCCTTATGTATTTCAGCTTCATCCATACCTTCATTTTCAAAGTTCATAATAGCGAATCCGCCGTCTTTTGTAACACGGATTCTTATAATGGCAGTAATGCCGTTTTCCACCAGGAACTCTTCAATTCTGCTGTCTGTGGAAAATGAGAAGATGCATTGGCGGTCAAGCATGTGGTTGATTTCATTCAATATCATGATCAGGTAACGTACAATTAGTAGAATATAGTTTTCAGTGGTCTAAAAATTCTCAGGATCTGCCTTTTTTTGTCAGTTCCCTCAATTCCCGCCACTGTTCATCAGTTACCTCTGAAAGGAAACCAAACTGGCTTGCATTGGAAATACTTTCCCCACCATCTACTACTATGGCTTCACCGTTGATGAAAGTGGCCATATCTGAGACGAGAAATGCAGCAAGATCTGTCAATTCTTCATGTGTGCCGAATCTCTTAAAAGGTATTCTGTCAAGCATTTTCCTTGATAGTTCTTCGGTTGGGGCAAGTCGGCTCCATGCTCCCTCTGTGGGAAAGGCCCCAGGTGCAATGGCAACGTGCCTGATACCATATCTGGCCCATTCTGCTGCCAGGGACTGCGTTAAGGCGAGAACTCCTGCCTTGGCCGCTGCGGATGGAACTACAAAGGGTGAGCCCGTGGTAGCATAAGTTGTTACTATGTTGAGTACGGTTCCTCCAGTCTTTCTGGAGATCCATCTCTTGCCCATTTCGAGTGTGCAGTAAAAAGTTCCATGAAGCACTATGTTGAGTATACTGTCAACAG
>JBJKQJ010000108.1:0-3778 GCA_046705445.1 Thermoplasmataceae archaeon | reverse complement strand
CGTGGAAAACAAAACTATATGTTACAAAAAACTGTATTAAAATGAATATGAGCATAAAGACGAGCCTGTCCGCCCTTCCAAGTATTCCTGAATAATTCCTCTTGAGGCCAAGAGCCTGAGACTGCACACCGAGATAACTGGTGAGCAAAACTCCAATTATGGCAAGAAGTCCAACTGCCAGCTGGGCAAATACGCTGAATACGAAGCCCAACATAATCAGAATGTCTGAATACCTGTCAAGAACATGGTCCAGCAAGTCTCCTCTCTTGGAGGCCATATTTCTCAATCTTGCTACTTTTCCATCTATGGCATCAAAGAGGGCGGATAAAAGGAGAGTGAAGAAGCTCAGCAGAAGAAGAAGCCCCCCCAGATAGAAGAATAGGCCCGTAAGTCCGGCAAAGATCAGGGATAGCACTGATATCGCATTAGGATTGGCCCGCAAGAAAGGCTTCGAAACGGGAACAAGGATCTTGTCCGCTGTGGACCTATATGAATCAAGAACCATTCATCTGGAAAATATACTCGATTCTCTTAATGTTTGTTTTTGTAACTTTCTATCAATTCCACAAATTTGGATAGAGCAAGATCCATCCTGCCCTCAGTCACTTTAATCCTGGAGATTCTGCCGGCAGGCAATTTCTCAAGTGCCTCATAATAAATGGTGTCAGACCTTAGGGCATCCAGGTTTTCAGATATTTTTCCTGGAGAGTAATTCCTTTTTTCCAGTTCGGCCTGTGTTGCTTTTTCCCCTCTTTCAAGAATTATCACATAATCGCATCCAAGAAAATGTGAGAAATGACTTTCGACCACGAAATCCCCCTCCTTCTTTTCAATCAATTGCTTAAGGCATTCCGTATCTACTTCCTTGTTTTCCACACAGTGGTCCGCTCCTTTAAAATCTAGGGCGTTGAGGCAAGTGAAACCCAGTTCATTGAGTGATTTGCACAAAGTTGATTTTCCGGAACCTGGAACACCAGTCAAACTGAATTTCAATAATTCACCCTTATGGATTCCCCAGTTGAGTTCATTTCAAGTTCAAACGGCCTGCTGAGATGCCGTCTTGCTATAACCGGAACGTCATACTTTCCGGCATTAATCTGCCGCATTACTTTTTTGTAACCTGGAGTGGTTTTTCTAGAATGGCACTTGGGGCATCTGTAATCCTCTCGCCCCTTACTTTCCATCTTATTTCCACAGGCATCGCAAAATGGCAGAATTCTGGAATAAACCTGCGAGACCTCCAAAACCTCCATTTTTTCAACATTCAGGGTCTTATTTACATACGAACCGTATACCTGAATTAGGTCTCCCGGAACCAACAGTCGGAAGATGTTTCTGAATTCCTTCGTTGGTTCAAAAGCCGCCATCTTTATTTTTCTCCCGTTTGAGCTCAGAAAGGCAAAATAATGTGAACCTTCAATGACCTCTGGTTTAGATATGACTCTGCCCTCCAGAATGTATGACTGCCTTTCTGCGAGACCGCCATTATCCCGAATTATATGATCATCAGATGCCTGGTTTGTCTCATAGCAGAGATACCTGTCAGGCACTATTTGAGTTCCAGATATTAATCTGGGAAAGGTTTCGAGGATCTCCCGGCCAGATTTGCCCCTGATTCCCATTATTACCGGGGTTCTTTCTTTTGGAAAAATAGCCGCGTACCGATTCCTGGTGTCAATATTATTGAATGTGCCTTGAATCTTGTTCGCCTGGGCTGCAATGCGCATCTTAACAGATGCATCAGGTGACCTATCCTTCCCATTCCTGTATGCTAGAACCTCGTAAGTCAGGTTCTTCCCGGGCCACGATAGTGCAGCGGCAGCTCCGATAATCCCCCTGCCATTCTTGATTTTTACAAATCTTCCTCTGTTGCCAGTTATGAATTTCTCAGCATAACTTATTGAAATTTCTTCCTTCACTGCTTTCCAATAGAACTCCTCAGGGAAATAAGCACTTGAAATAACAATTCCTGGATTTGTGTTAGGCTCTTCCAGTTCAGCCAACTCCTTTACAGTTTGCTCACCAATCCTTAGAAGCTCTTCTGGTGAAGGCTCAAGGCTGGAAAACGGATAAGAAATGAGATCGTGACTGTTTAGAGATCCTATTTTAATGGGTTCCCCACTCCCGGTACCTAAATTCACAGCAAGGGCGCCGTTTCCCCTAGTTTTAAATTCAATAGCTGGATTGAGCCTGACGAGCCTCGGATATCCGATAACGTCCAGTCCGCTCCTGTGTATTATTTCAGTAAGCAGGAATGTTGTGCACATCCCATTCCTGGAATCTGTATCATCAACCGCCAGCAACATTTATGATCCGAAACGCCTCTTTCTATTCTGGTATGAGATGATCGCCTTCAGGAAATCGGTTTTCTTAAGATCGGGCCAGTATACATCGGAAAAGTATAGTTCAGAATATGCGGATTGCCAAAGTAGAAAATTGGAAATTCTCTCTTCACCGCTGGTCCTGAGTATTAGATCAGGATCCGGGAGGTTCTTGTCATAAAGGTACTCCCTGAATTTTTCTTCTGTGACATCATCGATGGAGAATTTACCATCCTCGATCTCAGAATACATCTTCTTGATGGCATTTATTATCTCGGCCCTTCCGCCGTAACCTATTGCAATGTTGAAACTGAACTTTCTGAAACCCTTGGTTGATTCCTCCACCTTTCTTATAGTGTCTCTGAGGAAGTCCGGAAGAATATCGAACTCGCCAATTACCTTTACGCGAATGTTGTTTTCATAAATTCTCTTATCTTCCAGAAGATCAAGAAAAGCGTCATTGATTAACCTGAAAAGGAAATCAACTTCCTTCTGGTCTCGCCGGAAATTTTCGGTGGAAAAACCATAGACCGTAACAATGTGCACCCCGACATCCATGCACCACTGGAGCACTTCCTCCAGCTTCTCCTTGCCACGCATATGCCCTTCATTTTCAGGGATCCCGATTCCTCGAGCATATCTCCTGTTTCCGTCTGTGATGATGCCAATGTGGTTTGGCACTTCTCCTTTCAGGACCTGGTCAAGTAAAACTTTCTCGTAGACCTCTGAAGTAAGGTTCCCGATTTGATCGGTTATTCCCATCCAATTGAGGACATTCAGAATTGAACTAAATAATTATGCCCCTCTGAGGCTAGCTGTGAGTGAGTACATGCTCATGGAGGCAGAATATCCATGAACTTCCCTCTTTTTTTTGATTTCAAAACCAAGTGAGTTGAATTCTTCCATTCTCTCCTCCAGCCCTGAAAGGTCAAGTATTTCATAATAATGCAGGAACCCTCCCTGCTTAAGTCTCTCTGCAGCAAGTTTAAGGAACCTGCTGGAGTCATGGGGGAGGTTCATTATTATCCTGTCCGGGGCGGGGAGATTGGGGACAACATCTTCTGCCTTTCCGCAGACCGGTGTGACCAAGCCCTTGAGATTGTTGAGAGATATGCACTTCTTCATGTAACGAATTGCGTCAGGATTGCTGTCAATGGCTGTCATGTTGACCTTATGCTGTTTTGCAATATTGAGCGTGAAGGCACCTATGCCGGAAAACATATCAATTATGTACTCTCCGTCCCTGACATCCCTTGCAACGAACATTCTTTCAGTTGCCAGCCTTGGTGAAAAATATACTTTAGAAACATCAAGCAGGAAGATTAAGCCGTTTTCCTTGTAAATCGCCTCAAAGTTATTTTCCCCCCTCAAAAGCTCCAAATCCCTAAGCCTGTATTCACCGACTATCCCCTTGTCGAGATAGACGGATTTCACAACCGGTTGAGAGGCAAGGAGAT
>JBJKQJ010000107.1:0-3861 GCA_046705445.1 Thermoplasmataceae archaeon | reverse complement strand
CAATTACGGCAATGCCGTGATCAAATCAGCACATGGAGGATACGATGGGAAAGGGCAGTACTACATCAAAGATGGGGCCTTGCCTGGATCTCTGCCTGATGGAAAGTATGTTGTTGAAGAATTTGTCAGGTTTGATTATGAGGCTTCAATAATAGGTGCAAGGAATTCCAGGGGAGATATACGGTTCTTCGATCCTTCCTTTAATGTGAATAGGCATGGGATGCTTTACTCTAATATCGCCCCTACAGAGGATTCTGGGATGAGAGAGATAACAACAAGGCTGATGAACGAACTTTCATATGTTGGCGTAATTGGAGTGGAGTTCTTTATAGTAAACGGGAAAGCATTGATTAATGAATTTGCCCCGAGAGTCCACAATACTGGACACCATACACTCCTTGGATCTTCTATTTCACAGTTTGAACAACACGTCAGGGCAGTCTGTGATTTTCCAATGGATGGCCCAAAGCTCTACAGGCCAAGTGGAATACTCAATATCGTGGGAATCGAGCCTGAGAGCAGTGTGGTAAAAGAGATTCTCGAAATTCCGGAGACCCAGTTCTTCTGGTATGGCAAGACTGGAGTAAGAAAAAGAAGAAAAGTCGGGCACGTAAACATTGCAGGCGACAACTACGATGATGTTGCATCCAAAATGGAAAAGATATCAGAACTTATTTATGGCAAGTATTCGGAAGAATACTTCATAGACTGAGTTGTACCTTTAGGCAGTTATAAAATCACAACTGCTTCTACACCCTCAACAGACTTTAGATCTGAAACAAGTTTTCCAGGAATGGGGCTGTCGGTGACTATTGTAGCGCGTGGATCGTCGACTAATTCCGGGTCATCGACTATGACCTGCCTTATACTTATGCCTTCTCTGGCTATGATCTGAGAAACCCCGGAAACAATGCCTGGCTGGGAAGCTTTTGTTGCAACAATTTGGACTACACCCATTCCCATCTTGGAGCTTACTCTCCTGAAGTCAGGAGCTGGTTTCAAATCGTAGAAGAATTTTGCGAGCTCCGGATCCTCAACTATCTTGGAAAGTATGTCCAGAACAGCCCTCCTGTCTACCCCGAGAGAGTATGCAAGTGCAGAAGCTTTTACCTCCACATCATCGCAATAAATTCTCGGAACTGCTTCATGATCTCTTTTAACAGAGAGACCCAAGGCTATGAGTTTCCTCATGACCTTGGTCTGAGATGGATATTTCCTGAATTTTTCTTTTATGTACGACCACATGCTTTGGTCCTGATGGAATTCAGACTCCGTCAGTCACGCCATCCTCTGAAATCTGTATCACTGTTTCGCCTTCAGGAAGGTATGGAGAGTCAATTAGTCTGGCGATTCTCTTTCCGCCTTTGCTTTTTCTGAGGTATATCCTGAAAGTGGCGGTGTGCCCAACAATGTTTCCACCGATTGGGGCAGTTGGGTCTCCGAAGAAGACATCCGGTCTAGCTGACACCTGGTTTGTGACGCCGATTACTGCATTGTAGATAGTTGCGAACTTGAGTAGATCGTGCATATGCCTGTTAAGAAGCTGCTGCCTCTCAGAGAGAGATCCCCTTCCCATGTATTCTGACCTGAAGTGGGAAGTGAGAGAGTCCACGATGAGGAGCTTTATAGGAAATTCCTTGGCAAGCTCAATTGCCCTTTCAGCAAGCAGGATCTGATGGTGAGAATTGTAAGCCCTGGCAACATGAATTCGCTTCAGGACTGTATCAGGATCGACCCCTCTTGCCTTAGACATCTGAATGATCCTTTCCGGCCTGAAGGTATTCTCAGTATCAATGATGAGAACGTCCGAATCAAAACCGCCCTGGTCGATCGGCATAGTTGCATTAACTGCGGCCTGATGCATGATCTGCGTCTTGCCGGAGCCGAATTCGCCAAAGAATTCCGTTATTGACTGGGTTTCAAAGCCTCCTCCGAGCAGGTTGTCAAGATTCTTGCTTCCTGATGTCAGTTTAGAAACATCCTTTCTCCTCTCAAGAATCTGTTCCCCTGTTTCGAAGTTGCCTATATCAGCGGATTTTCTGGCTGCAGCAATTATCTTTATGGCACTCCCTTCCGCAATACCTGCCATTTCCGAGAGATCCTTAGGTGAAGCTACGGCTATGGTCATTATATCATCCAAGCCATTTTCCCTTAGTTTCTCAGCAGTGGCTTCCCCTACGCCGGGAAGATCTTCTATTGTCATTTTCTTTTCTTCTTTTTCTACACTTTTCGCCATTAGTACACCTTATTTCCAATTCCTAAGCTAATATCTGTTGCAGACAGGGATGTCTCCTTGTCAGCAAGTTCGAACATTGCACGTATTGCATCTATATTTTCAGGGACCACATCACTTTCCTGATGCACTGCCTGAATGTAATTAATCTTGCTTCCTTTTAAGTTTATGCTTTCTTTCCAGAGGGCTATTTCATAAAGATCTGACCTGTTTCTTCCCCTTTCCCTTGCCAGATCCATAACCTGGGCAGTTGACACAATTCCTTCTTTTCCTGAGACCTGCAGGATCCTCGGATACTTGGAGAAAGTCGCCATGACATCTTCTCTGGATGCTGCCTTTCCCAATTCAGCCTGCACCACATGCACATGCATTAGTGTTGTAGGGGCCTTTATGGCAACTGTGTCAACCTCAATTCCTTCCAGGACTGTTTTAAGGTCAGGAGCATGGTGGGATGGAATTTTCAGGCTAGGTTCGAGAGAATTAATGGGTCCTTTTTTGCTGTCATTTGGATCAGTGGCCCTTCTTATGAGAGTTACATATACGTTGTTTACACCGAAGTTGTCCCGAAGGGCTGAAAGTGTTCTAGCAAGCCCGGTTGTATTGCATGAGACTACTCTGACATAGTTCTTTCCCAGAGCCTTATCATAATTTGCATAAGAAGTGAAACTTGACTCTGCAATTGTTGAACTTTCCCCACCCTGGAAAATAGCTTTAATTCCAGCTTTTTTATAGAGTTCAAGATTCTTTTCGCCCATCCCTTCAGGAGTGGCATCCACTATGATATCAGAGTCTGAAATAAGATTTGCAAGGGTTCCAGCGGGTTTTATGCCAGATTCTTCGAAGGTGGCAAACGACTTTTCATCTGGGGAGAAGACCTTGAAGTTTTTAGAGGCAAAATGGGCAACATAATCGGGTTTAGTTTTAACAACCCCGGAGACTGTCATGTCTTTCTGGAGCATAACCGCCTGAGCCACTCTTCTTCCGATTGTTCCATATCCATTGATGCCGACTTTTATCATGTCTATTGTCAATCCTCACGTTAGATATAACGTTTAGACTCCGGCTCAGATTATCAATCTGCGTAGATCGGGCTTGATTCACATTTGGGAGCCAATGTTATATTGACAAATTGATATTATACAAACTTTCAAAGTTGTTTCCCTCAGTGCTGTAAATGAGGAAATGAGGTTGATAGATAGACATCAATGCTAGTTTCAATGTTGTCCACCATTTTTGGCATAACAATTTTAAGTTATAGATCTTCATGGATTTCATATAAGAATGAAATTAATTAGAATTATTATACTTATACTTATTTTGGTCATTCCTACTGCAGGAATTGCATCTGCTTCGCCCATAATACAATCCCCAAACTACGTGAGCAGGGACTATAACCTGACTGCAATGCCAATAGGTAGTTTCCCTACCAATCGAAGTTGGATAGACTTCGGCACTATCAATATGACTTCGCCTTCAACTGCGGAGATTGAAAATTCCAGCGGACACAAAGGGTTACAGGTCTCGACTTTTGGATACGGAGGTGCTGGAAATCAATTCCTGAATATGAGCCTCGACCTGACTTCACCTTTCAGCGTCAGAATCACATTCAGCTGGAATTACAACAACAG
>JBJKQJ010000106.1:0-2884 GCA_046705445.1 Thermoplasmataceae archaeon | reverse complement strand
GGTAAAATGCGCCTGCCATGATGCTGTTTTCGAGCTCCAGACAGGAAAAATGGTAGAGCCCCCTTTTGTGGCCCCCAATGCACCAATGGATAAACTGAGCCTGAGAACATTTCCCATCAGGGAAGAGAAAGGTTTCATAGAAGTGGATCTCCAGTAGATTGCTGGATGCCACTTATTTCATTTATGGAATTCTTCCGGCCATCTGCTGCTCTTCGGAAGCCTCATCATAAGGATAAGTTACATAAAGCCTGCTGGCTTCATCCAGGAGTGTGAGAGATTCCTTGTCCAGATTCCAGCCAGTAGATTTCATATTTTCATTTAGCTGATCGAGATTTCTTGCCCCTATTATTGGTGAAGTTACAGCATCGTTGGACAGGAGCCAGTTTAAGGACACCTGTGAAGGAGTTTTTCCGGTAGATTCAGAAACTTTCTTAACTGCATCGACTACATTCCAGAAGTATCCCTCGTTGTTTGCCCATGGAGGTTTCCTTCCCATTTTTATATTCTCGGAAATCCTGTTATTTTCGCCATGACCATCAGACTCGCGCGAATATTTCCCTGAGAGCGCACCGCCTTTCAGCGGGCTCCATGGAAGCACCGCCATATTTTCATGCTTGGACAGTGGGAGAATTTCGTATTCAGTTGCCCTGCACAGGAGGCTGTACTGCGGCTGAACACTTGAAAATTCGTGATAACCGTTCACCCTGCTCACTTCAAGTGATTTTGCCAGTTGCCAACCCCTGAAATTGCTGGCGCCAATGTACCTTGCCATACCCTGTTCAACAACTGTGTTCAGTGTTTTCATTGTTTCCTTCACTGGAGTAAGAGGATCCCATGCATGGACCTGCAGTAAATCCACATAGTCAGTACCAAGCCTGATTAGGCTGTCTTTCAGCGATTTCAGAATATGCTTCCTGGTAAGTCCCGCTGAATTGGGACTTTCTCCCATGGGAAACCTCACTTTCGTTGCAATAAAGATGTCCTCCCTGTCTACATTTTTAAGCCATTCTCCAATGATTTCCTCTGAAACTCCATTGTTATACACATTTGCAGTATCGAAGAAGTTCCCTCCTTCTTCAACAAAACGATCCATTATCTTATAGGAGGTTTCCCTGTCTGCCTCCCTTCCAAAGGTCATGGTTCCCAGGCATAACTCGCTGACTTTTATTCCGGTTGAACCAAAAAGCCTGACTTTCATTATTGTAAAACTTCTTCTGGCATAAGAACAAATTGTCATCGAATGGGCAAAATGAAGCCAATCAGATTAGGGGAAGAAGTTGGGGTTTAAAGATAAGCCACAAATAGCAATGCCACAAGTATAATGGTGAAGACTATGAATGAAACAAGGGAAAAGCTCCTCGCCCTCTGTTTTTCATAATACTTCCTTGGAGATATGCCTGAAAGCCTCAAAAAGGCAATTCCCCCAACTTTCAGGCCAAAGATGTAGATCAGGGTGAGAACAAAGGCGTTAAGGAAATCATGGAAGCTTCCGAGGCCCAGGTAAATTCCTGCTACACCTAGTGGCGGGAGCAAGGCTGCTGCAATTGCAACCCCTACAAGAGTTTCAGGCAATTTTGTCGTCAATGCCAGTCCCGCAGCAATACCCAGAACTATTGCAACAAGGACTTCAAGGCCTGATACAGAAGTTCTGCTGACTATCTGTGGGCCGGGGGTTATGGAGGTTAAGTGCGCCAGTATGAAGCTGATGATCGCTGACATGCCAAGAGATATGAGAACTAGCATGAACAGTACGGCTTCGGAACGGAGGAGCTGTTTTGTTCTCCCTAAGCTGCTGTTGACCATTGATGCACTGGCCGGCCCCAGTAAAGGGGACAAGAGCATGGAACCAATAATTATTGGTATATTATTCAGAAAAAGTCCGGCAAGAACAACAATTGTTGACAGGATAACCATTATCACAGGGTATCTTGACAATTTGAGATGCTGGTCCAAGGGCTGCACTATTAATTCTATGGGGTTTTTGGATTTTGTTTCGGTTGCTTTTTTCTGAATGTTCCTCAATTTTGTTGAAACATAAGCAAGAACATCTACCACAATAATCTGATTATCAGATTTTCTCATATCCATAGCTGAACTGAGCTTCTCCATAGTACTATCCAGAAACTCATCCGCTACTGTGGTAGAATAAAAGAAAATTTTCCCTATCTCTGAAGATGAGGAAAACTTGGAATAAGTCAACTGTTCAGAGTTGAGGATGTTTTCTATCTTCCCTGCGTCCTCTTCCTCGACCGAGATCTCGACTCTTTTCATATTTCTACTCTCAGCCTAGAACTCTCCAGTAAATATAATATTCTCAACCCTGACTTATCAAGGACATTTTCCTATTATTGAAAACCAATATGAATTCCAGATCTCCATTTTTGTAGGCAGGAATAGGAATATGCAGAAAGCAGATTTGTAAAACAAAGAGAATACCGAAATTTTAGTTAGCTTTTGTTAACCTTTAAGTAATCCTAACTAATCACCCTGTGTGAATGGAAAGGGCTCAGAATCTCGAAAGTCCGTAAACATTGGAGAAACCTCCCTTCAGGAGGATCTCAAGTCAAATTTCAGAAGGCTGTTCCATGAATGGATCTTCTTTCAGATGAAATTTGTAAGGGATGAGGGACTTGCCATACCTCAGCTGTTTACTCTGAGGTTTCTCTATTACAACAAACCCAAGGATCTCTCTTCAATCGCAGACTTCATGGGAGTAAGCAAACCGACCGTTACTGGTTTGATGAACACCCTTGAAAAGGATGGTTTTGTAAAGAGAGTGCATGACTCTGACGACCGTAGAAGGATAGACCTGGTTCTGACTGATAAGAGCCTGGACCTCTTCAAGAGATTTGAAGCTAAGACCACTTTCGTCATCGATGAGTTC
>JBJKQJ010000105.1:0-3159 GCA_046705445.1 Thermoplasmataceae archaeon | reverse complement strand
TATGAAAGTAGACTGGCTAAGGTTTGGCATCTGGTTCTATACAATATTGATGCTTATTCATAAAGATACCCATAGACAAAAAGGTAAAGTGCGACGTCTTTTTCACACAGATGCATCCCTGAGGCGTTTTATGGCATACTTATAACCTGACACAATTGCTTCGCGATCCATCCCAAGCATCAGAAAATTGAATCTTTCTTCTGCAGTCCTCTCCAGCGGGACCTCTGCCAGGGGGGAATATATCCCTGTCAACAGGTTAAGAGCTTCTGCAGTCTTCCTAATTTTTTTAACCGCCTCTAAAAATTTCGCATTATCCCATGAAAATTCAATTCCCAAAGCAATAGAAAGATCAAATGGCCCGATGAAAAGACCGTCAAGGCCCTCAGTTTCAGCAATCTTCTCAACATTGTAGTAAGCGTCCGAGGTTTCAATTTGTACAAATACCAGCGGTTTCCCCCTGGTGTAATCTATTATGCTGTTCCCGTACCCCGAGGCCCTCCCTGGTCCTGCACCTCTGCGACCTTCAGGGGCAAAACGTGAATATGTGACTGCATTTGAAGCATCATCTGGGCTTTCAATGCCCGGCACAATTATCCCATATACGCCTGTGTCAAGCACTCTTTTAATATCGTTTTTCTCCAACCCTTTGATTCTGGCCAGGACAGGCGTTTTTCCTGATGCCATGCATATTTCCGGAAGTTGCTCGGCTGTGATGGCAGAATGTTCCATATCTACAATTATAAGGTCAGGTTCAGTAAAGAGAAAAGTTTCTACCACGGATGGGTCTGATATGGTCAATAATGGACCCGCTAAATTTCTAGAACTGGCTAGTTTCTTACGGAGTCCTTCAAAATCAATATCAATGGTCACTAACAGCCACTACTCCTCAAATTCTATGGCCACAACTCTGGCCATCGAGCCGCTAGCGCTCTCTATTTTTAAAGGAAGTGCTGCAACCCAGTATTCTTTCCCTTCCTGAAGCTGGTCCAATCCAGCCATATCTTCTATAAACGGAATACCTAGGGATAGGAGTTCCTTGTGGACTCTGTAATCTTTGTGATCATAAGGTTCAATGCCCAGTGTGTCGAGTCCAATCATTTTTACAGGGTGTTCCCTGAAAAAGTCTATAGCATCATAGGAAAGGCCTGGGAACTCATATTGAAATTCCCTGTTGAAACCTCTCTTCTTGTCCCAACCAGTGTATAAAAGCAGTATGCTCCCTTCAAAATCACTTTTCCACTTCTTCTCAAGGGCCTCATAGGTTATTCCCATTCCACTCAGATCAGGTTTAATGCAGTATCCTTTCCCCACCAGGGTTTTCAGAGGAATTGAATCAATCGTTGGGGAGCTTGCTACAAAATGGGCAGGGGCGTCAACGTGAGTTCCAGAATGTGTAAATGACGAATAAGTTTCAACTAGAAACCCTTCTTTTTCCACTCCTGGCGAGTAATCAATCCGAACTTCAGGATTCTCAGGCCAGGTTGCCATTCCTGATTTCAATGTAACAGAGAGATCATAGACTGCCTTGATTTCCATGAGGGATCATCCACCTTCTGGTTAAAAATTAACTCATGGCACTCAGTAAGGATATCTAGTCGATCCCCCGTCAATGGGAATATTTGTGCCGTTAATGTAAGAGGCCTCTTTAGAACAAAGGAAAGCTACCAGTTCCCCAATTTCCTCAGGCTCTCCCACTCTTCCCACTGGAACCTGGCGATTTATCTTTTCCAACTCTTCTTCCACGGAGGTTCCATTATTACTGGCATTTCTTTCCAGAATACTTCTTAAGCGATCCGTGTTGAAAAAGCCCTGTGAAATTGAATTGACCGTAAGGCCCATGGGAGCAAGTTCAAGCGATAGAATTTTTCCAAGATTTACAACTGCCGCCCTGAGCGCTCCAGACAGTGAAAAGGTCTCGCGCGCCTGCCTGGTTGTTGAAGAAGTTATAAAAATAATGCGTCCCCCGGGGAGATTCATATGTGGAACGAGGCCCTTTACAAGGTGGACTGTGGATCCTATGAACATGTTTATCGAGTCGTCCCAGTCAGACTTTTCGAGATTCATGAAGTGGTCCAGCTTTGGGTCTCCATAATTAATCACAATAAAATCAAGCTTTCCAAATTTCTCAATGACATTCTTTTTCAAAAGTTCTACATCAGATAGGTCCTTTAGATTGCATTTCTGCCAGTGAACAGGATTACCAGTCAGTTCAGATATCTTCGAGGCAGTAATGCTTACTCGCTCCTCATTTCCTGAGCTGATCAAGAGTTCTGCACCGTTGCTGCTCAGAACCTTTGATACTGCTTTCCCTATTCCTTTGCTTGCCGCCGTTATAATTCCTTTCTTTCCTGAAAAATCATACCTGGCCATGTTATCTACACTTATGCTTAAGAAATGCCCCTTTATATATTGTATATAGGTTAAGGTAAAGATCAGTTTACTGTTGATGTAATATGAGACTTCTCATTTTTTCTGACATCCATTCCAATCTGGAGGCATTGAAGGAAGTAATCTCAAGGGAGAAATACGATAAGGCAGTTTTTCTGGGCGATATTGTAGACTATGGCCCTAATCCCGCAGAAACGCTTGATCTGGTTATGGGTGAAGCAGATTTCATTGTGCAGGGAAATCATGATTTTGCTGTAGCAACCGGTGAGGATTGCCATTGCGCACCGGAAATGCATGACTTAAGCACATTGACTAGGGATGAGATATCTCTGAAACTTCTTTCAGGAAATGACAGGAAAAAACTTTCAGCGCTGAAAACCAAAGAGGAGGCGGTTATAGATGGAAAGAAGTTCCTAATGGTTCACGCCTCTCCAAATAATCCTCTCTTTGGATATCTCTTTTCAACAGAGGCAGAAATGGTCTGGAAGAAAGCAGAATATAGGGAATTCGACTTCATAATGGTTGGGCACACCCACTTCCCTATGTATTACCGAGGTAAGATAATAAATCCAGGAAGTTCTGGACAACCAAGAGATGGTTTCTGGAAACCCATGTATGCTGTCCTGGATACAGAAATTGGCGAATTGACCTTTAAAAGATTCAGTTATGACAGAGACAAAATGCTCGGTAAACTTGCAACTCTTCTTGAAAAACATCCCGAAGAACTCAAGAGACTAAAATCACTGTATGTCTGAGCAAATGGTTTCAGAA